>NZ_CAMLGT010000196.1 GCF_946479605.1 uncultured Lacibacter sp. | reverse complement strand
GCCATACGTAAACCTTCTTCTGCATCACTCATCATTTCATTGTCGGCAAGTTTCTCTTCTACAGCACGGCGCTCTTCGGGCGAAAGATTTCCCTGCAGGTAGTTCAATAACTCCTGTTCAGTGAAATCGTCACGCTTATTCAATATGTCGAGCAGGTTATCGCTCATGGTATTGTTGTTTCTGCAAAATCATTTTCAAGTTACGTTTTCCGTTTTGAATATAACTTTTTACCTGCATCAGCGTATAGCCGGTTGTGTCTCCAATTTCGGTATAGCTTTTCTTTTGCAGGTAAAATAATTCAATACATGTGCGTTGTTCCGGTGTCAGTTTTGTGATGGCTTCGTTCATGCGTTCCAGTAACTCATCTTTTTGCCAAAGATCAGTATGGTCGGTATCTTCCACAGGCGTAGCCATTGTCTGTTCGTTCAGTTCTTTCGGCAACTTGCCTTTATCCCGCAGTTGCATAAGGCAATGATTTTTTGCCACCATGTAGATCCAGCTTTTAAAATAATCTACTTTATACTTGCCCAGTTCTTTAATTGCTTTTTCAAATACCTGTTGCACGGCATCCTTTGCTTCCTCTTCGTTTTTCAGATACTTCATGCAAACACCAAACAGCAACATTGTGTACCGTTGCAGCAGCACGCCCAGCCATTTATTATCGCCATCATGATAAAAGCGTTTGAGTAAATCCTGATCGGGTATGGTGGAGTAGGTTGTATTCACAAACAGGTTTGTGAGGTCAAGTTAGTTATTTCTATTGAAGAGATGCATCAGCACATAAAATTCCATATATTCATGCTAAATGTATTCTGCAAATGAATAATGCCGTTTGTATTGTTCCCGTTGCACCTGTGCGTAAAGAGCCGAGACAGGAAGCAGAGATCACTTCTCAATTATTATTTGGCGAAGCAGTGGAGTTGCTGGCCAATCATGGCGATTGGGTGGAACTTGTTTGTTTGTATGATGGTTATACAGGTTATTGCATGCGTAACCAGCTTGCAGAAGTAAATGAATCCATTGCTCTGCAGGACCAGGTGGCATTGGTAAATACATGGAGTGGAGTAATACTTGTAAACGATGTGCCCATGCATGTGCCGTTTGGAAGTGCTGTGCCGGGTTTGCAAAACGGCGAAACAATATGGGGCGACCACAGGATAAAAAGCAGCAGCAAACTGGTAATGGAAGGTGCTTATGTGTTTGATGAAGAAAGTTTACGACAGGTAGCTTTTGTTTATTTGAACACTGCTTATTTATGGGGTGGCCGTTCTGTATTTGGAATTGACTGCAGCGGTTTTGTACAAGGCTTGATGCGTTTCTTTGGAAAGAAGTTGCCACGTGATGCCAGTCACCAGGCAATGATTGGCGAAGATCTTGGTTTTTTACAGGAAGCCCGTTGCGGTGACCTTGTTTATTTTGATAATGAAGAAGGAAAGATCATTCATGTGGGTATGTTACTGAATGATCATGAAATTATTCATGCAGCCGGGAAAGTGCGTATTGATCATATTGATGGTGCCGGTATTCTTCATAGTGAAACAGGAGAGAGGACGCATCGGTTACGGGTGATCAAACGAATATGATGAAATAAAAAGCTGCCGTGAAGGCAGCTTTTTATTTGGTTAAATTTTTTCCCTGTACTTTTCTTTATAATAGTCAATGGCTTCTTCAATAATGCTGTAAGCTTCTGCTTTGTTCTGAAAATTATCGATCTCCACCACTTTATTTTCTAATACTTTGTATTCTTCAAAGTAGTGCTTCAGTTCATGAAAGAAATGTTCAGGTAATTCATCTATGTCTTTAATATGCTTTACTGTAGGGTCATTACTTGCCACAGCAATAATTTTGTCATCACGTTCGCCCTGGTCAATCATTTGCATGTTGCCGATCACTGTTGCTTCAACCAAACAAAGAGGTTGAATGGATTGTGAACAGATGACAAGTATATCCAGTGGATCGCCATCCTGTCCTAATGTTTGCGGAATAAACCCGTAGTTAACAGGATAAATGAACGATGAAAAAATTACCCGGTCGAGTTTTAACAGGCCGGTATCTTTATCTATTTCATATTTACTGCGGCTGCCTTGCGAAATTTCAATTAAAGCATTTACACGCTCAGGTGCTGTTTGTCCGTAATGCGCACCATGCCAGGGGTGAAGTACTGTGATCATTGTTTATTGTTGCTGATGATAGAAAAATAATTATTCAAAATCTTTATAGATCAGGTATTTCTTCCTGATCTCTTTAAACTTCTTTAATGCAGGTTCCCAGCTTTTACGGATATCATCTTCACTTTTTCCGTCTTTGATCTGTTGCATCAATGTGCTGTTACCTGCAAGTTTGTTGAAGAAAAAGTCTTCAGGTTTCTTACTTGCTGGTGCAATAAAGAATTTATCTTTTTCAGGGAAAAGTTTGTATGCCTCCAGCAGCCACTTGATCTGTACTTTATTACTCACCGTTTTTTCCACCGCATCTTTTGTGCCGCTAAGATCCCATCCATAACAAAGCTGATCAAGCAGTTTTGGATTTTTTGCACCATCCATGCTGCGTGGAGTAAAAGATGTAAGTGATTTTGGTAAAGAAGGATGACCAAAGATCTGGAATTGTTTGTTGGTGCCTCTTCCTTCACTCAACACTGTTCCTTCAAAAAAACAAGTGGAAGGGTAAAGGAGGATCGATTGGATGTTTGGTAGGTTGGGCGAAGGCTTTACAGGTAATTCGTATTTCGTTGTATGTGTATAATTGTTACAGGGAATAACCGTTAATTCAAATTTGCCATGCCTGCCTGCAATTTCATATAATTTCGGATCAAGCCATTCTTCATCATAGATCATTTGTGCATATTCGCCAATGGTCATGCCGTATACGATTGGAATTGGCTGCATGCCTACAAATGATTTATAAGGTGCTTCCAGCACAGGGCCATCAACATAATGCCCGTTTGGATTTGGACGATCCAGTACAATCAGGTGTTTGCCAAATTCAAGTGCAGCTTCAATATAATATTCCAGTGAAGAGATGTATGTGTAAAAACGTACACCCACATCCTGTATATCAAACAACATCACATCAACACCTGCAAGATCTTCTTTTGATGGTTTGCGTTTGCTGCCGTAAAGCGACACAACAGGAATGCCTGTTTTCTCATCCTTGTAATTGCCGATCTTTTCGCCTGCATCAGCAGTGCCACGAAAACCATGTTCCGGTCCGAAAATTACTTTGATGTTCACGCCAAGCTTCCGCAACGTATCAACAAGATGGCTTTTGCCAACAATTGATGTTTGGTTGGCAAATACAGCAACAGTTTTTCCACGCAGCAAGTCAATATATTGCGGCAGATTTTCAGCACCTGTTTGAAACAGCCTGTTTTTGATGGAGCCACGGTTGTATCCTGAGCGGGTGTGTTTCTTTTGTTGCGCATCAGCAAATAATACAGTACTGAGGGCCAGTAAAAGAAGTAAATGTTTCATTCCTGATGGTTTGTGGTTCAAAGTTGCGGAAATAGTACCGTATAAAAAATTTATTGGCAGGGCTGGCATTTGCCAGTAATTTTGCCCCAAATTATAAAATATGCAACAAGCTAAAAAAGGGGATACCGTACGTGTGCATTACACTGGTACATTGCTAACAGGTGAGCAGTTTGATTCAAGTGCAGGTCGTGAACCGCTTGAGTTTGAAGTGGGTGCCGGTATGATGATCAAAGGTTTTGACGATGCAGTTGTGGGTATGGCCGTGGGTGATAAAAAAACAATTAACATTTCGCCAGAGGAAGCGTATGGCGAACGTAATGAGCAAATGATCATTGATTTTCCCCGTTCAAATTTTCCTGATGATATGGAGCCGGAAATTGGTATGCAGTTAATGATGAATAACAGCGCAGGTCAGCAGTTTCCTGTAACCATTACCGAAGTAAGAGAAGATGTGGTGGTGCTCGATGCTAATCACATGCTGGCAGGTAAAGAGCTGGTGTTTGATATTGAAATGGTGGAGATTGATGCAAAAGGATTGATCATTGTTCCTTAATTATAGCCGATAGTAATTAATCGATAGTAAAAAGTCCACAGCTGATTTATTCGCCTGTGGACTTTTGCATTTATGACTAAATACTAATAACTACTGGCTATCTACTTTTTACTCATCCACCAGCCCAGCCAAACTCCAACCAGTCCCCAGCTTACCAGCGCATCCATTAAGTAGGCATTGATATCATGTTTGGGATACCAGATATGGCCTGTATATGGGCCATTGGCAAAGCAAATGATACCAATAAATACGCTGGCAATAAAATAAGTGCCGAAGCCTTGTGCCGTCATCTTTGAGAATATCCAGGCAAGCAGGCAAACAATAATGATGTTGGTCAATGCGCCTCTTGCCATATTCATTCCCATATTCATTTTCCATGCTTTGTAATAACTAAGCTGGGCCCAGGGCTTACCATCAACTTCTTTCATAAATTTTTCCATCTCTTCTGATGAGTTTTCGTTTTGAAGACGGGGCATAAAATAAGTGCCTTCTTCCAGCCCGGAATTGTTCAGGAATTGAAGGATCGTGTCTTGTTTAGCTGTGTAAGCCTGTCCTTTGTCATGAAGATTAGCAACTGCATAAGAAATGGTTTGCCATGCAAAAAGCAAAATGCCGCCAACAAGGCCGCCAATAAGGATCTTCTTCATGTTTATTGATTTAGTGAAGAAGTAAAGTAGAAATTCTGTTCAGCATTCGCAAATTGTGAATGCACATTTATTCAACGTTGCTGTATTTACGTTGAAACAAAAAGAACAGAATAATGGTCATAAGACTTGTAGTAAATGTGGTGAGCCACGATGCTTCTAAACCAAAAGCACCTCCGGTAAGTAAAACAGAGCCTTTCAGATTCTGATCAAGTAACGATGGCAAGGAGAGTCCGCTTACTTCAAACCCAAGCACCGGTCCCTGGAAAAAATTCCAGCTGAAATGAAAGAAGATGGCAAACCAAAGATTGCGGGTATAGATATAGTTTACTCCGAGCAACACGCCTGCAATAAAAATATTGATGAAGGCGAGCAGGTTAAAGTTGGGGTTGAGTGAGTGGAATACGGCAAACAAAACAGCTGATGTAAACAGGGCTGCTTCCCTGGGCATTGATTGCATCAGGTTATTGAGCACATAACCACGAAACACAAGTTCTTCCGATAAACTTACCAGCACCAGCATAATGGTTGCAATAAGAAATGAACCGGCGTCAACATCGGCCACAAACCAATCGAGCAATTTCATGAACCATAATACTACGGCCATTAACGACAGCAGCAGGATACCGGTAAGAATCCCGGCAGCCCTTTCTCTTCCAAAACCTTTCCATGTAAGTCCAAGACTGCTGAGCGATTTGCGGTCGAACAGGCTTCTGAAAAGTGAAACCGTGGCAAACGCAATAATGAAGTTGAGTGTAATGCTGCTGTAGAAAAGAGTTTCAGTTGTTGTTTCAAGCCCGGCAAGCACCACTAAAAAGTCAATAAGCGTACTCCCGAAAAAGATCAGGAGCATATAACCAATCAGGAAAAGAAGTACCCGCAGCCAGCCATGGCGGATGATGGGAGATGAATGCATTGTATAGGTTTTGGTATGCGTGCCGAAACACTGTTATTTTACATTTTCAAAAATAAGTGTATGGCAATAGAAAACAAATACGGAACAGCTGAACGGTTAATGCGTTATGTACAGGTAGATACACAAAGCGATCCTGAAAGTACCACTTCGCCCACAACTGAGAAGCAAAAGGACCTGTCGGTATTACTGGTGGAAGAGCTGCAGGCAATGGGTATTACAGATGCTGAGATGGATGCTTACGGTTATGTGTATGCTACAATTCCGGCTACAAGCAATAAAGAGGTTCCGGTTGTTTGTTTTTGCAGCCATGTTGATACTGCCCCGGATTGCAGCGGCACAGGTGTAAAACCTTTGCTGCATAAAAATTATGACGGATCAGATATTATACTGCCCGATGATCCTGCACAAATTATCAGCACAGCCAAATACGAATACCTCAAGCAGCATATCGGGAAAGATATTATTACTGCCAGTGGAAATACATTACTTGGTGCCGATGATAAAGCAGGTGTTGCCATTATTATGAGTATGGCTGCCTATCTTATTCAGCATCCCGAAGTGAAACATGGCGACATTAAATTGTTGTTTACACCCGATGAAGAAGTGGGCAAAGGAACGGATAAGGTTGATCTGCAAAAACTGGGAGCAACAGTAGCTTATACCTTGGATGGTGGTGAGCTTGGTACATTGGAAGATGAAACGTTCAGTGCAGATGGGGTAAAGATCATAGTACATGGCATCAGTGCCCACCCGGGATATGCCAAAGGTGTAATGGTGAATGCATTAAAGATTGCCGGCGAAATACTCACGGCTTTACCAAAGAACGAGTGGAGTCCTGAAACAACAGATAAACGGCAGGGTTTTGTTCATCCCGTATCAATGAACGGTATTGCAGAGAAAGCAACCATTGATTTTATTGTAAGAGATTTTACAGTGGAAGGTTTAGCTCAGCACCAGGCAAGATTAAAAACCATTGCAGAAACTGTAATGGCAAATTATGCAGGCTGCACAATGGAGTTTATTGTAAAAGATCAATACCGCAATATGAAACAGGTGCTGGATGAGCATCCCGCAATTGTGGCGCATGCCGAAGAAGCCTACAAGCGTTGCGGCCTCACGGTTGTAAAAGAACCAATACGTGGCGGTACCGATGGCAGCCGGTTAAGTTATATGGGGTTGCCTTGTCCCAACCTGTTTACAGGTATGCAGGCCATTCACAGCAAACATGAATGGATTGCTGTGGATGATATGGAACAAAGCACCAACATGCTTGTTGAACTGGTGAAAGTGTGGGAAGAAAAAAGCTGAGTGTAATTTCTGCACTTGCTTCAGCATCATCAGGCATAAATGCCCAGCATCACAGCAATGTACACGATGTATAAGAGCAATAACACAAAGCCCACAATGCTGAGGATGCGGCCGATCTTTGCAAAGGACAAACTACTACCTTGCAAGGTTCCCGGAGCGATCTCCTCCTTGTTTAACGCAGCGTTAGACAGGAAAAAACCGGGTATAGCCAGCAATGGTAAGATGGTGATGCTGAACAAGCCGAGGATAAATCCGGTTAAGGCCTGGTTGTTTGCTTTCCGTACATCCACATCGGGATTGCCCATAAGTTTTGTATAATACCACAAACC
>NZ_CAMLGT010000195.1 GCF_946479605.1 uncultured Lacibacter sp. | reverse complement strand
CATTTGATACGATCAATGTTACCCTCTTTGTATCAAAGCTGTTATAAATTACTTCTTCCAACTGATTACTTCCCGTTCCGTTTGTTCCAAAATTCCATAGCCAACTGTTTACACTGTTACCTCCTGCATGAGCATAAGTAACAGTATCAGCTGTACATCCATAATTAACAGTAAACGAAAAATCGGCATTCACTGTATCCAGTACCGAGAAAGAGAGTTGAGCAGGCAACGTTTCAATATTGCATTCATCAACTACTGTATTACCATCAGTTCCTTGTTTAATATTTACAGTAAATGTTCCGGTCTGCAGAAGTGGTTGTGCAAAACTGAGAACGATTTCAGAAGTAAGCCCATCTGCATTACAGCTCCCCCTTGCTCCAGTAATTGTAACTGGGTACGCACCATTAATACTGAAATCAGAACCACCAGGTTCAATAGAGTTGCAACGTATCAGTTTTTTAAACACAAACCGAATACTGTTTGGTGCACAGTTAACAGGGACAATACTATCGAACGGTGTAGGTTGCAATGCAAGAACGGTAAAAGGAACTGCATCTGTTGTTGGTATTGCCCGATCGCACAGGTCGAGTATCGTATTGCCATCAGATCCATTCTTCAACTGCAACGAGTAATTGCCTGCAGGCAAAGATTGAGAAAGTGTGATCACTACAGAATCTGTTTCAAAACTGCTGTTACAACCAATAGGTCTAACATTAACAGCTGTGATATTGCCAGGAAATGAAACAATATCGCTGCCATTTGCAGCAATGCTAGCGCATTTCATTTTTTTATTCAGCTTTAATCGTAATTCATTGGCAGCACAATTGGTCCGTACATCCTGCATCAACGGATTTTTGGGATCTGTGATTACCGCAGAGCCTCCTCCAAATGAAAGCTTATACCCTTGTTGCGAATTGGAAAAATTACTGATCATCAAAAGATATGTTCTCCCTGCAACCAGGCTTGGCATCCGGCTATACTTTGGCGGATGAGTATTATTAAAAGAACCGCATTGAATAAGTGAGGAGGCAGATCCATTGGTTCCTGTTTGACCAGTAAGCCCCGACCAGTTTGCAGCTATTACACGGGAGGTATTGTTGTATACTGTATTTGGATCAATGCCTGTTACATCCCAAACCTGCCAATCATAATCATCACTTCCGCTGATTGGGTCAATCAAAAAACCGAGTGTGCCGGAAGTGAAACAGGTAAACTTATACCAGAAAGGATTTACATCGTAATACCTGTTTTGATTTACATCGCAATTTGGAACAATCACTTCCCTGTTTTGGCAACTTGGAACATTGCTTTGTGAAAACACACTTGTTCCACATACAGGAAATGCAGTTGCAGGTGTTTGACCAAGCGTGCTGCATTGTGCCTGTACCTGTTCATTCAACAGGATAGCCAAACACGCAATGAGAAAGAAATGTTTGATCAGAGATAAGTGCTTTTTATAATTCATTTGTCCGCTTAGTTCTGCAAAATTAATTCTACTCTTCAGATGACAGGAGCCGCTTATAAAACGTTGCGCATAAAAAACCCCGACATTTTCAGTCGGGGTTAATCTTGTATGAAGAAATGCATTAAGCAATCTCAACATCAGCACCTGCTTCTTTCAGTTTGTTAGCAATTTCTTCAGCTTCTGCTTTAGAAACACCTTCTTTAACTGGTTTTGGTGCACCGTCAACGAGGTCTTTTGCTTCTTTCAAACCGAGACCAGTTAAGTCTTTCACGATCTTAACTACGTTCAGTTTAGAAGCACCGCCGCTTTTCAGGATCACGTTGAATGAAGTTTTTTCTTCAACAGCAGCAGCACCACCACCGTCGCCTGCAGCAACAACTACAGCTGCAGCAGCTGGTTCAATACCGTAATCTGCTTTCAATACGTCTGCTAATTCCTGAACTTCTTTTACTGTTAAGCCTACTAATGATTCAGCTAATGCTTTAATGTCTGCCATTTTTTTACTTTTTAACCGCCTTCACAGCTATTGCTCCGGCGGATGGTTATAAATAGTGCCCCGTTTGAACCTCAGAGGCATTGGTTGTTATTTTTAAGTACAAAGTTAGATGCTCGGAGTAGTACGTACTTCCAACTTCGTTCCTCGTACTTACTCTGCAGGAGCTGTTTCAACAGTTGCTTCTCCTTTTGTTTCAGCGTTATGCAGCAATGCAGCAATAACACGTTTTGCAGGAGACTGCAGCAAACCGATAACTTCGCCGATAAGCTCGTTCTTTGTTTTGATTTGCGTAAGCGCTTTCAATTGATTATCGCCGCTGTAAACATCGCCATTAATAAAAGCAGCTTTCAATACTGGCTTTTCACCGTTGCTTGCCTTACGGAAAGAACTGATGATCAAAGCCGGTTCTTTTGGATTTTCTGAGAACAACAGAGCAGTTACATTATTCAATGCATCAAACACGCCATTGTAACGCTCAGCATCAATAGATTCCAGTGCTTTTTTAATGAGTGTGTTCTTCGCCACTTTCATTTCAACATTCTTATCGAAACAAGCACGACGGAGTTTGCTCACTTGTTCTACTGTTAACGATTCTGTATCGGTAATGTAGAAGTTATTGTATTGACTGAACTTGCCTTTCAGCACTTCAATCACTTCATTTTTTTGATCTTTTGTCATGATTTTAGTTTTAATAACCCTGAAAGGATTAGTTCATGAATGATTTTGTGTCAACATTAATAGCGGGGCTCATTGTGCTTGCCATGTAAATGCTCTTGAGGTATGTACCTTTTGCAGTAGAAGGTTTTGCCTTAATGATTGCATTTAAAAACTCGGTGATGTTTGCAGCCAATTTTTCAGGTGCAAAGCTTACACGACCCACAGAAGCGTGGATAATGCCTGCCTTGTCAACTTTAAATGCAATTTTACCACCCTTTACTTCATTAACAGCAGCTGCCACATCGTTTGTAACAGTACCTGTTTTAGGATTTGGCATTAAGTTACGTGGACCTAACACTTTACCAAGCTTACCGATCTTAGGCATTACTGCAGGAGTAGCGATGATTACATCGATATCTGTCCAGCCACTTTCAATTTTAGTAATGAACTCATCCAAACCTACATGATCAGCACCTGCTGCTTTCGCATCAGCTTCCTTATCAGGAGTACAAAGAACGAGTACACGTTTTGTTTTACCGGTACCGTGTGGTAATGTTACTGTACCACGGATAGCCTGGTCTGCTTTCTTAGGATCAACACCTAAGCGAACGTGAACGTCAACAGAACTATCGAATTTAGTGCAGTTAATTTCTTTTACGAGAGTTGAAGCATCTTTGAGGGAATAAACTTTATTGTTATCCACCTTTGCTTCTGCTACTTTTCTTTTCTTAGTCAAAGACATGTTTCAAAAATTTGAGGTGAATAAATTAGTTTTCCCAAGGAGCTTTACCATCAACAGTTAAACCCAAACTACGTGCAGTACCTGCAACCATGCTCATTGCACTTTCCAGTGTAAAGCAGTTGAGATCGGGCATTTTGTCTTTAGCTATTTCTTCAACTTGTGCCCAGGTTACTTTACCAACTTTTGCACGATTTGGTTCTTTAGAACCCTTTTGAATTTTTGCTGCTTCCAGTAATTGAACTGATGCCGGTGCAGTTTTGATAACGAAGTCGAACGACTTGTCGGAGTAAACAGTGATCAAAACGGGAACTACTTTGCCCATTTTGTCCTGAGTTCTTGCATTGAACTGCTTGCAGAACTCCATGATGTTAAGACCCTTTGAACCGAGGGCCGGACCTACAGGAGGTGCAGGGTTTGCCTGACCACCTTTAACCTGCAGCTTCACAAATCCTGTGATTTCTTTTGCCATTGTAAAAGTTTTTTTGGTGATAACGTTCCGAATCCGATCGGAACTCCCAAACAAATAATTCTTCGAAAGAACTTTTTGGGACGGCAAAGGTAAGGCTCATTTCCTTACCAGCAAAGGTTTTCAGCAAGTATTTTGCTGGCTAAATCAGTATTGAAAACCGGAAAAATACAGTGTGTTTTTAGTTCTGATTACTGCAACAATAAAACACTCTTTCAAAAAAAAGAGAGCTTATTTTTTACTGACTGCATAAATTGCTTTAATTTTTCAATTCAATTCTAATAAAACTCCAAAAACAACTTTAAAAAAGCAATCACATGGCAAAAGCAAAAAAGAAAGCTGCCAAAAAAGCGGTTAAAAAGGTGGCCAAAAAGAAAGTAGCTAAGAAAGCTGCCCCAAAGAAAAAAGCAGCAAAAAAAGCAGCCCCTAAAAAGAAAGTAGCTCCAAAGAAGAAGGCAGCGAAAAAAGCCGTTAAAAAAGCTGCGAAAAAAGCCATTAAAAAAGTGGTAAAAAAAGCAGTAAAGAAAAAGGCAGCTAAAAAAGCTCCTGCCAAGAAAAAAGTGGCGGCTAAAAAGGTGGCTCCTAAAAAAGCAGCTCCAAAGAAAGTAGCCAAGAAAGCTGCGCCAAAGAAAAAAGCAAGTTCAAAACCTAAGGCTGCGCCTGCTCCGGTTGAAGCACCCGCACCTGCTCCTGTTCAGGCGGAACTTCCTTTAGCTGAAGCTCCGGTTACAGAAGTTTCTGCAACTGAAGAAGCACAATCGTAATTCTATTTACAGAAATAAAAAAGTCCCCCGTTTTAAGCGAGGGACTTTTCTTTTATGTTGTTACCAGTCTTCTTCTTACGACAGTTTTTCAACCTGCATGTAATTCAATTCAACCGGTGTAGCACGACCAAATACCTTTACTGCCACTTTCAGTTTCTTCTTCTCATCATTCACCTCTTCAATTACACCATTAAAGTCGTTGAAAGGTCCATCAATGATCTTAATGGTTTCGCCAACAATAAACGGTTCGCTCATTGTCATGCCTGTAGCATCAGCCATTTCATCCACTTTACCCAGCATTTTGTTTACCTCAGCTTTACGTAAAGCAATCGGGTTTTCTTTACCCAAGAAATGAATAACATTGCTTGTGTTGCTGATGGTTTCACGGATATCGTCACCCATCTTGCCATTTTCCACCTCAATCATTACATAGCCAGGATAGAAGTTGCGCTCACGCACCACTTTCTTACCATTGGCAACCTTGTACACCTTTTCAACAGGCAGGAACACCTGTTTTACGATGTGGCTCCATCCGTTGCGGGAAATTTCTTTGTCAAGATATTCTTTCACCTTCTTCTCTTTGCCGCTCACGACACGAAGTACATACCACTTGCTGGTTTCCACGTTGGCAGTTTCAGACATAGCTTATTTTTTGAAGAATGAGTAAAAGAATTGAAGGCCGCTGGCAATACCAAGATCCATTACCCACACAATAGCGGTAATAATGAGCGTAGCAACAAGTACAATCATTGTTGATTGCTGTAACTGTTGCCAAGTTGGCCAGGTTACCTTTTCGATAAGCTCTTTGTAAGAGTCTTTGAAATAAGCCGATACTTTGTTCATTTCAATAAGTTGAAAATTCAGAATCTGATCATTTGAAAATGATTGTTACAAATCAAATTGTGCGAATAACTTTCAAATTTCAAATTACTTCGCACGGGCACTAGGATTCGAACCCAGATCAAAGGTTTTGGAGACCCGTATGCTACCGTTGCACCATGCCCGTAGAAAGCTAAAAGCTATTCCTTATCGGAACAGCTTTTAGTTTTATAACGCAAATGTAAAACATTTGCTGAAGCTAAAAGCCAAGGCTATAGCTTATTTTATAATTTCAGTTACCTGACCGGCACCTACTGTACGACCACCTTCACGGATCGCAAATTTCAAACCTTTCTCCATCGCAATTGGTTGGATCAGTTTTACAGTAAGGTTTGTGTTATCACCAGGCATAACCATTTCAGTACCTGCTGGTAATTCAACTTCACCAGTTACGTCAGTTGTACGGAAGTAGAACTGAGGACGGTATTTTTGGAAGAATGGAGTGTGACGACCACCTTCTTCTTTGCTCAAAACGTAAACTTCACCTTTGAACTCAGTGTGAGGAGTGATTGATTTAGGAGCACAGATAACCATACCACGACGGATATCTTTCTTTTCAATACCACGGAGGAGAAGACCTGCGTTATCACCAGCCTGACCTTGATCCAAGAGTTTCTTGAACATTTCAACACCAGTTACAGTAGAAGTCATTGGCGCATCCATTAAACCTACAATTTCAACAGCTTCACCTACTTTAATGATACCACGCTCAATACGACCTGTAGCAACAGTACCACGACCAGTGATTGAGAATACGTCCTCTACACTCATCAGGAATGGCATATCAACCGGACGTGGAGGCAGAGGAATGTAAGTATCTACAGCTTCCATCAACTCTTCTACTTTAGCAACCCACTTAGCTTCACCAGCTAAAGCGCCAGTAGCAGAACCTTGGATGATTGGAGTGTTGTCACCATCAAAGCCATAAGAGCTTAACAGGTCACGAATTTCCATTTCTACCAGTTCCAACAACTCAGCATCTTCAACTAAGTCAACTTTATTCATAAACACAACGATCTTAGGTACACCTACCTGGCGTGCCAAAAGGATGTGTTCTTTTGTTTGTGGCATAGGACCATCAGTTGCAGCTACTACCAGGATAGCACCATCCATCTGAGCAGCACCAGTGATCATGTTCTTTACGTAGTCAGCGTGACCCGGACAATCTACGTGTGCGTAGTGACGGTTGTCAGTTTGATATTCTACGTGTGCAGTATTGATAGTGATACCACGCTCTTTTTCTTCAGGCGCACCATCAATTTCATCATATTTCTTTGCCTGCGCCAGACCTTTCTTAGAAAGGATGTCTGTGATAGCTGCAGTCAAAGTGGTTTTACCATGGTCAACGTGACCGATAGTACCAACGTTTACGTGGGGTTTCTCCCGCTTAAAGGTCTCTTTAGACATCTTATTGTGTTTTAATTGTGTTTACAAAAACTGTTAAACTCTTTTATGTTATCGGCAACAAATTGCTGTTGGGCTTTTGTTGCGTCGCACACTTCATCGTTTTTTTTCTTTGCTCACCTGTTTAAAGCATTGTTTAAACAATCTGAGCCGTTAGTGAGAATCGAACTCACGACCTCTTCCCTACCAAGGAAGTGCTCTACCACTGAGCTACAACGGCTGGCAGAGTATCAATGAGATTTTCTCACTTCAACCGGTTAAAGAACTTTTTCTGAGCGGGAGACGAGGCTCGAACTCGCCACCTATAGCTTGGAAGGCTATCGCTCTACCAAATGAGCTACTCCCGCAAAACAATTAGCGAACTTTCACATTCGCTAATTTCTTGATTGTTTTAGTGGGCAGGAGAGGATTCGAACCTCTGAAGTCGAAAGACAGCGGATTTACAGTCCGCCCCATTTGGCCGCTCTGGAACC
>NZ_CAMLGT010000194.1 GCF_946479605.1 uncultured Lacibacter sp. | reverse complement strand
TCATTGCTTAACACAGTGGGAGGTAACTGCCAGTGATCGCCTGCTAAAACTATTTTTTCAGCCAATGGAAAAATACACCAGGCCAATGGTTCAATGCATTGCCCGGCTTCATCAATCACCAGTGTGGTAAATGTTCTGTTGCCTAATTCAGCATCATACAAACCAATCGGCGTTCCTGCAATAACCTGTGCGTCATCAAACAGTTTTTCTTCGTTGTAGTGTTGCAGTTTTTTTATTTCGGTACGGATGTTCTTTACTTCTTTAAACAGTAAACTACGTTGTTCCCGTTCTGCTTTGCCAAAGCTGCGTTTGTATTTCAGCGCCATGCGTCGAAACTCTTCAGCTCTTTTTTTCAGTTCTTTTATTTCTTTCAGCGCTTTGCTGTTGTTGAGTTTGCCTTCAGGCGTATGATTGAAAATGAGTTCATCCACTTTGGTTGCGTTACCTACACGCAACAGATTAATGCCTTGCTGCAATAATCCTTTTGCTAAATGATCAACAGCGGTATTGCTGGGTGCAGATACCAATACTTTCTCACCTTTTTGTACCAGTTGCACAATGGCTTCAATGAGTGTAGTGGTTTTGCCTGTGCCGGGCGGACCATGCACAATGCTTACATGCTCGTTGTTGAGAATCGCAGTTACTGCCTGCTGCTGACTTTCATTCAACCCTTTATTCCTGAACTGTGCAGAATGAGTTGAATGCTGCAGTGTGTGTTCTGTTGATGCATTGCTGTCGTGTAATTGCTGAAACAGTTGATAGTTGGCTTTGTGGTGCTCCAGTTCCTGCAACGCTTTTTTCATGATGCTGGTGGTGCGTGTATCGGGCGCCAGTTTAATACCCACGCCATCATCTTCGATCCAGTCGGGGAAATCAGGAGCAAACAAACGGAACTCACCATTCTTTCCATCAAGGTTCAGTAGCACGCCTTTGATGGGTTCTTCACCTGTAATAAAACATTCTATCGCCGCACCATCACGAAACATGTTTGCTTCCGGCGGAAACGGAAGTTTAAACGTGATCTCCGGATAATCGGCATAGCCGAAATTCTTCCGTGTAACAACAATCGGATGCAAAGCCAGTCCTTCGGCTTTGAGTTGTTTGAGCGAATGTGTTTGATCGAGTTTGTAACGGTTGGCCTGTTCTTTTTCTTCGAGGTCAATACACTGCAGTAAACGTTGGATGTGCGGATGCATAATGTGCCGCAAAAATACTTGCTTTCAGCTTTACTTTTCTGCCGGCCATTTTTCAAAATCAGGAAACCAACTGCTGTTCCAAAATTGATAACGTGGAATAACAGTTACTTTCAGTCGGCGTAAAAAATCAGCATAATTTTTTTGAGAAGGCATGCTCCATAAACTTTCACTTACTGCGGTCATGCGTGGGAAAACCATGTAATCTACTTTGGTGCTCCACTCCATGTATTCGGTCCAGACGTTGGCTTGTCCGCCGAGTATTTTATGTGCCAATCCTTTTTGTTTGATGGATGCAGGAACAGGATCGTAATTGTAAACAGCTTCCAATGGATTGTAACCATGTATCGCCAGACTGTCTTTCGGGTCTTTGCTCTGGTAATGATCGAAGTAGTAAGGCTTGCCCGGCGTCATGATCACATTGAAACCTTTGTTGGCAGCTTCAATGGCTTTTGCATCGTTGGCCCAGTTCATCACGATGGTATTTGTGTCGAGTTTGCCTTCCATGATCTCGTGCCAGCCGATCACTTTTTTATTTTTCTCTTTCAGGTACTTGCTCACCTGTTCAATAAAATAAGTTTGCAGCGCCACTTCATCTTTCAGTTTATTTTGTTTGATGAACTGTTGTGTGGCTGCACTTTGCTTCCACCACATTTTACTGCACTCATCGCCGCCAACATGAATGTAAGGCGATGGAAACAGATCAGCTATTTCATGAAATACCTTGCGCAGAAATTCAAAGGTCGCAGGTGTTGGTGCCAACACATTGTTTACACGGTTGTACATACCCCATGTGGCTGCAACGCCCCATTTGTTGGTTGGATCTGTACTTAATTCGGGATACGCTGTAATGGTTGCACGGCTATGACCGGGAATATCAATTTCAGGAATGATTGTAATGCCACGCACTGCAGCATAAGCAATGATCTCTTTTACTTCGGCTCTTGTGTAATAACCGCCGTAACGTTTGTGTTCGTAACGGGCAGGTGTATCTTTAAAATGACCGATGAGTGTTGAATCTCTCCACGAACCAATACTGTTGAGTTTGGGATAGGAGAGCATTTCAATACGCCAGCCCTGGTCATCCGTTAAATGCCAGTGAAACGTATTGAACTTGTGAAAGGTTAAATAGTCGATATATTTTTTGATATACGAAACAGGAAAGAAATGACGTACTACATCGAGATGCATACCACGATAAGCAAACCGTGGATAATCATAAATGCGGCAGGAGGGAACTTCAATGGCGGATGTTTGTTTCAGCGGCAGTAATTGTAACAAGGTTTGAATACCGTTCACAATACCTCTTACCGTTTTTGCTTTTAGTACGATCTGCTGGTTCTGTACTTCCAGTATATACATTTCATCTTTTGAAACAGCATTGCTGAACTGCAAAAAAACAGTTGCTTTTATTTTTACAGCCTTACTGTTTTGTGCAGTTGTTTGCAAACCGCATTGCTGTTGTAATTGCTGTTGCAGGTAAGCGGCCTGCTGCGTAAAGATGTCATCAAAGGCAATAACTGCATTTGCTGAAAGTTTTACAGGCTGTCCGTTCAATTGCTCAATTTTTACAGGAACCGGAACAACAGCGTTTAGTTGTTGTGCATTGATTGTTGTGCTGATAAACAACAGGAATACGAAAAGCGTTTGTTTGTACATGCGGTAAAGATAGCAACTGCTGCTGTGCCCATGAAAAACGGTAAGTTGCTTTTTGCGCCGGTTATCTCTTTTAACAAAACGCTCATCATATTCTTATACAATCAAAGACCGGTTCGTTTATTTTTAACGAAACTTATCAGATGAAATACACTTTTCTTGTCTGCTGTACATTGTTATTGCAAAACCTCATTGCACAACAAACGGTGCAGGTATTTGAGCCGGGTATTATCTCCAGTGGCGGACAGTTTGGCTTAACCATTTCGCCCGATAGTAAAACTGCATTCTGGGTTTATTCCAATGGAGCAAGAGATACGCTGCAGATCATGCAATCGGTAAAACGCAACGGCAAATGGCAGAAGCCTGTTACAGCTGTTTTCTCTACACGAACTGCAGCATGGAAAGATATTGATCCCATGTTTACACCCGATGGTAAAACCGTTTTGTTTCAATCGAACAGGGCAGTGCCGGGTAAGCCCGACCGCAAAGGGTTTGATATATGGGCTTCGCATTTAACAAAAGATGGTTGGAGTGAAGCTGTGCATTTAGGGAATGTAATAAACAGCGATTCTTCAGAATCCTATGCATCAGCAACACGGAAAGGCGATGTGTATTTTATGAAGAGCAATGAAGATGGGAAAGGTTCATCGGATATTTATGTTTCCAGGTTTGTGAAGGGAAGCTATCAAACACCCGTCAACATTGGTGCGCCGGTGAATACAACAGCAAGAGAATCGAATCCGTTTATATCACCCAAAGGCGACTATATTATTTATTTTTCCAGCGATCCGAAAGGATTGGGTGAAGTAGATCTGTACATCAGCTTTTATAAAAATGGCAAATGGAGTGAGCCGAAGAATTTAGGTGCACCTATTAATTCAGCTGATGCAGAGTTTTGCCCATTTGTACATGAAAAGGAAAAACGTTTGTACTTCAGCCGTCAGCAAAAAATACCCGGCACCAATCGTATGGTGGAAGAGTTGGTTTGGATTCCGTTTGATGTAAACAGTTACCGAAACTGATGCTGTCGTAATCGGCCTTATGTTTGTCGCAGCTGCACCTTTTACTTTTTGCAGAATGGTTTTAGGTTTGTTCTATTAAACAATAAAACAACATCATCATGCAAAAGATCACTCCTTTCTTATGGTTCGATAATAATGCTGAAGAAGCCATGAATTTTTATTTGTCAGTATTTAAAAATTCAAAAAAGATTGCAGTCATGCCCGGCCCTGGTAATTCTGTTATGGGGGTAACATTTGAACTGGAAGGACTGGAATACAAAGCCATCAATGCAGGACCACGATTTAAGTTCAATGAATCGATTTCGTTTTTTGTAAATGCAGAAACACAGGATGAGATTGATTATTACTGGGAGCGTTTAACAGCCAATGGCGGAGCCGAAAGTATGTGTGGCTGGCTGAAGGATCAATTTGGTTTAAGCTGGCAGATTGTGCCACCTTCATTGGGCAAATTACTCAGCCATCCCGATCGGGAAAAAGCAGGGCGTGTAATGCAGGCGATGTTGCAAATGAAAAAGATTGTGATTGCTGATCTTGAAAAGGCTGCTCGATAATTTTTTGTAGCTTACCAATTCATCTTAACTCTTTCATCATGCCTGCAACAACTAACTGGCCCGAAGTAATAAAACCTTTGCTTAAAAAATACAAAGGCAAACAACATCCGCTGGACTATAAAAATACTTACCAGTTGCTGGTGATGGTGGTGTTGTCGGCACAGGATAGCGATCGCAACATCAACAGTCTTGCACCAACATTATTTGAAGCCTATCCCAATATGCAGTCGCTGGCAAAAGCAACAGAAGAAACATTGTTTCCCTACATCAGCAAAGTGCGCAACTTCGGCAACAAAGCAAAATGGTTAACAGGTATTGCACAGCAGATCAAAAAAGATGCAGCTATACCGCTTACGTTAGATGAGTTGGTGGCATTGCCCGGCATTGGTCGTAAGTCGGCTTGTGTTATTTTACGGGAAAGCGGAAAGCCTGCCGAAGGTGTGATTGTGGATCTGCATGTAGTGCGGGTAGCTCCACGTTTAGGTATTGCAACGGGCACTGATCCCAAGAAAATTGAAAAGCAGATCATGGAAGCATTGCCGCAAAAAGATTGGGATGCAGGTATGGCCATGTCGTTTTTAGGTCGTGAAATCTGTCGCCCCAAACCAAACTGCGATAAGTGTTTGATGAATACGGTTTGTGCGTATTACAAGGCGAACAGCTAACCCGATTTGTATAATATAAGCGATGGTTGTAATATTGAAGCGCAGCAAGGATGTGTTGTTCCTCCTGCAATTATCCGGCTAGACTGTTACTTAATCATAACCTGATTGCTTTTTATGAAACACTTACTTCTTCTACATGGGGCTGTTGGCGCAAAAGAACAACTGCAACCGTTGGCTGATCTGCTGAAAGATGAATACAGCATTCACCTGTTTAATTTCAATGGGCATGGAGGCAAACCATTTGCTGCGAATGAATTTTCGATTAACAGTTTTGCAAATGAACTGCATGCGTTTATATTGGAAAAACAAATTGAACATGCCTGTGTATTTGGTTACAGCATGGGTGGATATGTAGCACTATTCCTGGCAAAACGTTATCCGCATCTGTTTCACAAGGTTGTAACACTGGCAACAAAATTTCATTGGAACGAAACAATTGCAGCTAAAGAAACTGCCATGTTAAATGCAGAAGTTATTCTTGAAAAGCTGCCTGCTTTTGCAGAGCAACTGAAAGAACGACACCAACCAAATGATTGGCAATTGTTGTTGAATAAAACAAAAGAGATGCTGTTGCAGATGGGAAAAGAAAATCCAATGCAGTTGAGCGATTATGCAGCTATCAATATTCCTGTACTGTTATTACTTGGTGATAACGATAAAATGGTAACAAAGGAAGAAACAACAGCTGTACAGCAACAAGTACCAAATGCAGATTTTCAGTTACTGCAAAACACAGCACATCCCATTGAAAAAACAGATCTGCAACAGCTGGCATCAGTCATCCGGAATTTTTGCAATTGATTTTACTAATTTCATCGCATGATCAGGTTAGCAACAGCGAAAGATTATCCTGTATTGATTGACGTGTGGGAGCAATCGGTAAGAGCAACGCATCATTTTTTGCCGGAAGATTACCTGCAGGAAATAAAGCGTTTGCTGCCGGGTATTTTTCCTGCTGTTCCTGTGTATGTGTATGAAAATGACCAAAAAGAATTACTTGCTTTTACAGGTGTTGCCAATGAAACAATTGAAATGTTGTTTCTTCATCCAACAGCAATGGGTAAAGGCATCGGCAGAATGATGTTGCAATATTCCATTGAAATACTTGGCGGAAAAAAGCTTGAGGTGAATGAACAGAATCAACAGGCTGTTGCGTTTTATCAACACATGGGCTTTCACATCACAGGCCGTAAAGAATTGGATGGGTTGAACAGGCCATTTCCTTTGCTGATCATGGAGTATCGGTCATGATCCATACCTCTCTTCTGTAATCATCAGTTTTGCCGTATAGGAATCTTGCTTTAGTTTAGCAGCCTGCATAACAAGAATGAACGCATCAACCGATATACGAACAGTACAGGTTACACGCTATGTTACTCCTTTGCGTGAAGGAGGCTCATTGCCTGCTATTGCCGAGGCTGATGATGGCTTTTTATATGTGTTGAAGTTTCGTGGAGCAGGACAGGGACGTAAAGCTCTTGTAGCTGATTTTATTGGTGCTGAAGTTGCACGTGCAATAGGCTTAAAGGTTCCTGAACTGGTGTTAGCAGAACTGGATGAAGCTTTTGGCCGCACCGAACCTGATGAAGAGATACAGGACCTGCTGAAAGCAAGCCGTGGGTTGAATCTGGGTGTGCATTATTTATCCGGTGCTATCACGTATGATCCGGCTGTAAACAAAGCAGCTTCATTACTTGCATCAAAAATTGTATGGCTTGATGCGTTGCTGATGAATGTGGATCGTACCGCACGCAATACAAACATGCTCATGTGGCGAAATGAATTATGGTTGATCGATCATGGTGCATCATTGTATTTTCATCACAGCGGTTACCAGTGGGAAGAGCAATCGAAAAAACCATTTGTACAGATAAAGGATCATGTACTGTTGCCGCTTGCAAAAGAACTGCAGGCAGTTGATGCACAATTGAGATCAATTCTTACTGAAGATCGTATCAGCGCTATTGTAAATGCATTACCTGATTCATTTCTTGACGGTGATGCAGAATATACGCCTGCTGATCTTCGTAAAGTGTACCAACAGTTTTTATGCGCACGCATCCAGCATTCATCCATTTTTGTAAACGAAGCATTACATGCAGGAAAAGTTCACATTTGAGTATGCCATCATACGTGTTGTGCCACGTGTGGAACGGGAAGAATTCCTGAATGTGGGTGTTGTGTTGTTCAGTAAGCGTCCTGCTTTTCTTGAAATGAAATATGTAGTGGATGAAAAACGTTTGCTGGCACTTGATCCGAATATTGATCTTGAAGAA
>NZ_CAMLGT010000193.1 GCF_946479605.1 uncultured Lacibacter sp. | reverse complement strand
CAGGTTACAATTACAGCTATTTTAATTTTCCTGATGAACCCCTTTCACTTTTATTTGAACGTGAAATTGGCATCCGCACATTTCTTGAAAACGATTCAAGGGTGATGGCCTATGGCGAGTTTTGCTGCGGCGAAGTGGAACATGAAAGGAATGTGATGTTTTTAAATATGGATTATGGTATAGGTCTCGGAATTTTAATTGATGGTGAAGTGTATTATGGCAAATCAGGTTTTAGCGGAGAGCTGGGCCATATCCCTTTTTTTGAAAACAATATCCTTTGCTATTGTGGTAAGAAAGGTTGTTTGGAAACAGAAGCATCCGGCGCTGCACTTGTACGAAACTTTAAACAGCGTATTGCAGAAGGCGCAACATCACTTGCATTAAACGAAAAAAAAGCCGACGATATTTCGTTGCTTGATATTATAAAAGCAGCCAAACAACAGGATACACTCAGCATTGAATTGCTGGCTGATCTTGGTGCAAAAATTGGGCGTGGGTTGGCCATGCTCATCAATGTGTTTAATCCTGAACTGCTGATCCTTGGTGGCACTTTGTCTGAAACAGGCAATTACCTGCTGCAACCTGTTCGCAATGCAATAGCTGAATATTCGTTAAGTCTGGTAAATAATGATACGCAACTGAAAGTATCGAAGCTGGGCGAAAAAGCCGGTGTAATGGGAAGCTGTTTAATGGCAAGGAATAAAGTGCTCACAAGGCCGGAGTAAGAAAAAATTACTGCAGGTCCTTATATACATATTATTCCGCTTTTAAAAAATGCTTCTTCTGCTTCATTTAAACTGATTCTTTATACTCATCACATTCAACATTAGAAACCACCTGCCATTTTTACACGGCATGGTTTGTGTGCATTGACATAGTGGACGAAAACAGGTGAAGGCAACGTTTAGCACGGCACTTTGCATTTCCCGGAACAATGTCACCATAATGATTTCAACAACGCCTCCGCCTTGATTCATATACACTAAAATTTAAATGTGACACCAATCAGTAACCCGGCTATTGGGTATCATCATCAGTCGGGTATAAAAACCGCAATTTTATCACCGTAAATCATTCGTTATGAAAAAGATTCTGCTGGCATTCGACGGAACTCATTTTTCAAACGGCGCATTTGAATTTGCCCGCAAACTGAATGAGTTGGAACCTGTACTGGTTACAGGTGCTTTTTTACCACAGGCACAGGCTGCCAGTTTCTGGAGTTATGCCGATGGCATGAGTGGTCCCCTGTTTGTTCCGCTTTATGAAGAGGCAGGTGCAGAGGTAACAAAAGCAAACAAAGCAAAGTTTGAAGACCTGTGTCAACGAAACGGTATGGAATATCGTGTTCATGAAGATCTTTATGATTTTGCCTTACCCGAACTGAAAACAGAAACGAGATATGCCGATCTGCTGATCATTGGCAGTGAAGTGTTTTATGAAAACCTGGGCGGCAACCCGAATGAATATCTGCAGGAGATCCTGCACAAATCGGAATGCCCTGTTATGGTGGTACCTGAAAAATATGATTTTCCGAAAACAAATGTGCTTTGTTACGACGGAACCGAATCAAGCGTGTATGCCATTAAACAGTTTGCCTACCTGTTTCCCGAACTGGTAAAACGTTCAACATTGCTGGTGTATGTAAATGATGATGGCAACAATGAGTTTCCGCAGCAGGTAAACATTGAAGAGCTGGTATCAAGGCACTTCCCTGATCTTACCCTGATGAAACTGGATATGAAACCTGAGAAATATTTTTCGAACTGGATCAACAACCGTGTAAGTGCGTTGATCGTAACAGGTTCATTCGGACGTTCTGCTTTATCACAACTCTTCCGCAAAAGTATTGCAAGCGATGTGATAGCGGAACACAAACTACCCGTGTTTATTGCTCACAGATAACAGATAGATAGCAATTTGGTTGGTGATTGTTCCGGGGCCGATGTCAATCGGCCCCTCTCTTTTTAATGACCAGGATCATTGTGTGCCATTTTGCACATCATTGTCTTCTTTGTATTTATTCTGGAGTTTTATACTTCAAGTAATCATGTGTTACCTGTTGTAAACAGTGTGATCTCTGTTGTACATTTTGAGTAACACATATCCTGTTGAATTATAAACATAAACATCATGAAAAAGAACATGGGAAATACAGACCGCATTATCAGGCTATGTATTGCTGGTATTCTTGTTTTACTTTGGTTTCAAAACATCATAACCGGCACCTGGGGTATTGTGGCGCTTGCAGTTGCCGGGGTATTTGCATTAACAAGTCTTGTTAGCTGGTGTCCTTTGTATTCAGTTTTCGGCTTTAAATCATTCAAGAAAGCTTCCTGACATTTAATTAAGGCTCTAACTTGCAACTTGCTGCTGTGTGTTTTTGCATGCAGCAGCTTCATTCACATCTGCTGTGCCGTCACCGTCCACTCAAGGTTTTTCCGGTAAATCTATTGTCTGCACAAACTCATTCCTGACCTAAATGTGTTGCCATGAAATATATTTTATCATTGCTGCTGCTTACACATGGGCTCATACACCTGATGGGGTTTGCAAATGCTTTTGCCCTTGGTAATGTGCCAGCTATTACAAAACAAATTTCAAAGCCAACAGGGGTTATATGGCTACTGACAACAATACTCTTTCTTGCTGCACTGGTATTCTATCTCCTGCATAAAAATTACTGGAACATTATTGCCCTTGCAGCCGTGTTGTTATCACAAACCCTCATTTTCGTTTACTGGACGGATGCAAAAATGGGGACTATTGCAAATGTAATGATCCTGTTCATCATTATTTCAACCAGCTTTGGCATGAAGTTACCGGTTTAGGTTTTACTTTCACCGGACAATACATTGCATGGATTCAATTACACATATAGCACTTGGTGCCTGTATAGGTGAGGCTTTTTTTGAAAGGGGATTTGGTAAGAAAGCAATGCTGTGGGGGGCGTTGGCGCAAAGTATTCCTGATATTGATTTTATTGCTTCGTTCTGGATGAGCACTGCTGATGATCTGCTGGCTCACCGTGGCTTTACACACTCTATTCTTTTTGCCATACTGGTTGTGCCTGTTATGGCAATGGCGGCTGAAAAAATTCACCGGCCGCACAATATCAGTTTTAAAAAATGGAGCTTCTTCTTTGCAGCAGAAGTGCTGATGCATTTGTTCCTCGATGGATTTAATAATTACGGCGTTGGCTGGTTTGTACCGTTCAGCGATATCCGTTTTTCGTTCAACACATTATATGTTGCCGACCCATTGTTCTCTATCTGGCCGGGTATTGCCTTTGTGGTATTGTTGGTGCTGCATCGGTTTCATCGCCTGCGGCCAATCATGTGGAAGATCGGTATTTATATCCCGTTTGTTT
The DNA here is from genome assembly GCF_946479605.1 of uncultured Lacibacter sp. The sequence goes on along the minus strand of NZ_CAMLGT010000193.1, from coordinate 4,052 downwards.
ACCTGCTTTACTGCACGTACAATAAACTGAGTATTAACAAAGAGGTGAAACAGGTATTTGCAAAACAACAGATACCACATGAAAAATATTTTACCACACCCACGCCGCTTAACAACTGGTTATGGTATGTAGTTGCCGGTAACGACAGTGGCTATTATGTTGGCTTCCGTTCTGTATTTGATCAAAAGAAAGAAATTGACTTTACATTCTTCCCGAAGAACGATACATTGCTTCATACTGTGGCAGATCATAAGGATGTGCAGCAACTGAAACGATTTTCACAAGGGTTTTACACTGTTGAACAATGGAATGATACGCTTGTGTTCAATGATCTTCGCTTTGGACAAATACTAGGCTGGCATTACCCTGATCAGAAATTTGTATTCCATTATTTTCTTGAACACCCAAATGACAATACGCTTATTGTACAGCGTGGCCGTTTTAAAGGATGGGACAATAATGAAGTGATGTACCTGTTGAAACGCATCAGGGGATTCTGATCTGCTAACTTTTCTGACGGAAATAAAACGTGAAGAGGAAAAATATCAGCCTGATCATTTCATAACAAATGCGTTGCCACACACGCTTAATGAAGCTGTTATGTTTAATGAACTCCTGCTCCGTTATCGGCACACAATCATTTTCAATAATTGTATTAAGCACAGCTTCCACTTTTTCTGCAAAGCCCTGGTGCTGCACATCAAGATTTAATTCAATACTGGCGTACGCACTGATGTTATTTACGTTGTATGAGCCAACAGTAACAAACTTACCATCATAAGTACTGAGCTTTCCGTGCAATACATTGGGCATGTATTCGTACAGTTCAATATTATTCTTAAACATCCAGCGGTAGAGATAACGCTCTGCATGTTTTGCCGTGGCAATGTCACTGGTGCCTGCTGTGATCACTTTTATTTTTACACCACGCTTTACAGCCTGTGCCATGTTGCGCCTGAAATTGCGGCCGGGTAAAAAATAACTGGACATAATCGTGATGTGCGAAGTGGATTTCTTAAACATTTCAAGATAACTGCGGCTGATCTGGTTTTTGCGGCGCACCCAATCATTACGCCGCACACGCACCAAACACTCCTCACCATGCATGTGAAATGATGCTTCTGTTTTTAATATCTGCTTTTTCTTTTTGCCCCAGCCCGATTTATTCCATATCTCCACACAAAGGTTATACAACTCCGCACTCACTTCACCCTTACTGTACAAAGCCCAATCGAGCCATGCTGTTGTACCCGGCATGTCGTTATACCGGTTTGAAATATTTACACCACCCACCAGGCTGTAGTTTACATCTGTTACCAGCAGTTTATGGTGCATTCTTCTTCCAAAATAAAAATACCTGCTTCGGAAAACAGGTTCAAACCAGCGGAAGCTTACACCCGCTTTTTTAAGATCGAGAATAAAATCTTCCGGCAGGTTTTGCGATGCATACCCGTCAAGCAACAGGTACACCTGCACTCCACGCTTTGCTGCATTACACAATGCATTGGCTACAGACGTTCCTGTTTCATCGGCTTCAAAAATATAGGTCTGGAGGTGAACGCTATGCTTTGCGTTATTTATCATAGCAAGCAAACGCTCAAAATAATCACGACCACCCCTAACCAGTTCCACCTGGTTGTAATTACTGTATGCTGATGATACTGAAAGCTGTTTACCCGACGACATGCGTACAATTTACTATATCTTTTTTGTACAAAAAGTTTACAGTGCAATTCATTCTTGTACCAGCAGCATTGGTTACAACATTTGCGTGTAACTGAATATTTGCTACCTTAACCGGTTATGGAACTATCGTTTGATTTCTGGAAGATACTGGCAGGGGTGGCTGTGTTTATGCTGGGCATGAGTATGCTGGAAGATTCATTGCAGCAACTTGCCGGCAGACCTTTCAAATTATTTCTCCGTAAGCATACACAACATAAACTGAAAGCTATTGGTGCAGGTGCAGCTGTAACGGCTTTACTGCAAAGCAGCAGCATTGTAAACCTTATGCTGCTGGCATTTGTAGGTAGCGGCATTATTCAAATGCAGAACGGATTGGCCATGATGCTTGGCAGCAACATCGGTACAACTTTTACCAGCTGGATTGTGGCAACTGTAGGCTTTGAATTCAACATTGAAAGTTTTGCGTTGCCCCTTACCGGCATTGCAGGTATTGCCATGATGCTATTGAACAAACACAGTAAATGGTTTCTGCTAAGTAAATTCTTCTTTGGTTTCAGTTTCCTGTTTGTTGGTTTGAACTTTATGAAAACTGCTGTAGAATCAATGGTTCAACAAACCGACCTCAGTCGTTTTAACGAATATCCTTTGCTGTTATTTTTATTCATTGGCATACTCATTACCGCTCTTATACAGGCAAGCTCTGCAACAATTGCGCTTGTGCTGGCTTCACTGCATGCACATGCTATTGAACTGGAGCCGGCCATGGCCATTGTATTAGGTGCCGAAGTGGGTACCACCATTAAATTATTGCTGGCATCCGCAAAAGGTATTCCTGCAAAAAAACAAGTGGCGCTTGGAAATTTTCTGATGAACAGCATTATTTCATTGCTGATAGTATTCTTCCTTCACCCGATGGCTGATTTTATTACAAATACAGTGGGTATAAAAGAACATGTACTGGCGTTGGTATTTTTTCAAACCCTTGTAAACATCATCAGCATTGCTTTGTTCTATCCTTTTCTTAGTCCCTTTGGAAAATTTCTTGAAAGCAGATTTACAAAACATACAGATGAAACATTGTTTATTCATAAAATAAAACCTGCCGAAACAGAACTGGCAATCCAGGCCATGCTGAACGAAACCAATCATTTCCTGCACCTCATCATTGCCTACAGCAAACATATTTTTGAACTGAAGACGGGTAACCCGATTGAACAGAACAACAGTATTGAGTTTTATAAAAAATCACCGGAAGAAAAATATGAGTTCATCAAACACCTGCATGGCGATATTCTTTCTTTTTATGTACGGATGCAATCGAACCAGCTGCAACCGGAGGATGCTGGAAAATTTCAACTGCTGATGTCCTCTGTACGCAATGGTATGTATGCTGCCAAGAGCATGAAAGATGCCTTGCATGATGCTGTGCTTCTGCGCAATTCTTCAAACGACAAAAAATTTGCTTATTACGAAGAAAGCCGAAACCGCACAGCACATATTCTTGAGCAGATCAATCACCTGCTGCAAACAAACTCTGAAACAAATGAAACAGCATCTGCATTAGTTAACCTTTACAACGAAATCATTAAAGGCTATACCGAAGAGCTCAGTCATTTATACAAACAGGGAACAATTGATCATCTTTCCGAAACAGAAATATCCACCATCATTAACTATAACAGGGAATTATATACAGCATACAAATCGCTGATTCTTTCAGCAAAAGATCTTTTACTGAACGGAAAAGGAGCGGATATTTTTGATGAGATGCCCGGTTTTATCCGTTAAGAACTGCCGTCATTTTCCCACTATTTCTTTTGCAAAAAAACGCAACTGCAAAAGAAAGCTCAATACTCATGCTTTGGTATGATGTACATCATTGTATAGTAACGATACGTCACTTACCTTGAAGCTGATAGTAAAATATTACTCACCTATAAACTATTTACATGAACACTGTAGCTAAAATCGCTATTGCTGCGGGTGCAGGTTTACTCGCCGGTGGCGTACTGGGAATTTTGTTTGCTCCTGACAAAGGTGTAAACACACGTAAAAAAATTGCTGAAAACGGCAAAAAATTTACAGATGCTGTTCAGGAAAAAGTAACCGGTTTGAAAGTAAACATCAAAAACAAAGCTGACGCCATGAAGGAAGAAGCGCAGCAATTTGTATAACACCTAACAGCAGATCATGGAAGATACATTTGCCAAAGCAGAAGAACTGGCTGAACATGTGAAGGAGTATATCAACAACCGCATGGACTCGGTAAAGTTGAATGCTGCTGAAAAAAGTTCAAAACTTGCAGCAACTGTGATTGCGTCGGTTGTTGTAGCCATGTTCTTTATCAGTTTCCTTTTTTTTGCCAG
>NZ_CAMLGT010000192.1 GCF_946479605.1 uncultured Lacibacter sp. | reverse complement strand
GTAAAGCTGTTAGGTATTGACCAGGAACAGGGATTAACTATTTTGGGAACCGTAGAAAAATAACGAACAAACCATCAACGTGTTCATATACCGCCTCCGGAAATCCGGAGGCTTTTTTATGACAGGAAGAAGTGGAAGATACTGCTCCCCTATCTTTGCACACATATGTTAGCAATCAGTAAGCGTGGCGAACAGATGCCACCCTCCCCCATTCGAAAATTGGTTCCCTTTGCCGAAGCCGCAAAGAAAAAAGGCACAAAAGTTTTTCATTTAAATATTGGTCAGCCCGATATTGAAACACCTCCTGCAATTTTAGATGCAGTGCGCAATGCAGACATCCGTGTACTGGAATACAGCCATAGTGCCGGTAACGAAAGCTACCGCCGCAAACTGGTACAGTATTACAAGCATGTGGGTATTGATGTAAATTATGATCAGATCATGATCACCACCGGTGGCAGCGAAGCCATTATGTTTGGTTTCTTCACCTGCCTCAATCCCGGCGATGAAGTGATTGTTCCCGAACCGTTTTATGCTAATTACAATGGCTTTGCCTGTGCAGCAGGTATTACTGTTGTGCCCATCACTTCAACAATTGAAACAGGTTTTGCCTTACCGCCTATTGAAGAGTTTGAAAAAGTGATCACGGCAAAAACAAAAGCCATCATCATCTGCAGCCCCAATAACCCCACGGGTTATCTCTACAGCAAAGAAGAAATGTATAAGCTGAAGGACATTTGCCTGAAGCACAATCTTTATCTCTTCAGCGATGAAGCCTACCGTGAGTTTTGTTACGATGGTGATTATGTAAGTGCCCTGCACATAGATGGACTTGAGCAACACGTGGTATTGATGGACACCATCAGTAAACGCTACAGCGCCTGTGGTGCAAGACTGGGTGCATTGGTCACAAAAAACAAAGCGGTGTACGATGCAGCGATGAAATTTGCACAGGCAAGATTAAGCCCGCCCGGTTTGGCCCAGATCATGGGCGAAGCAGCCATTGATCTGCCCGAATCTTATTTTGAAGCACCAAAAGCTGAATATCTTTCCCGCCGTAATTTATTGGTGAAGCGGCTCAATGCCATGCCTGGTGTTTTTTGTCCCAATCCTGGTGGTGCGTTTTATGCGATGGCCAAACTGCCGATTGACGACAGTGATAAATTCTGTCAATGGTTACTCGAATCATTTTCGCACAACGGGCAAACGTTAATGCTGGCCCCTGCTACCGGTTTTTATGGCACACCCGGTCTTGGTAAGCAGGAAGTTCGTTTGGCCTATGTGCTCAACCTGGCCGCATTGGACCAGGCCATGGATTGTCTGGAAGAAGCATTGAAAGTTTATCCCGGAAGAACCGAAAATTGATTTCGGAAATTAGCTGTGTTTCTCTATTTTTGCACCCCCAAACGCCGGGGTAGCTCAGCTGGTTAGAGCATCGGATTCATAACCCGAAGGTCGGCAGTTCAAGTCTGCTCTCCGGTACAAATACAGTCCCGCTTTTTGCGGGACTTTTTTATTGGGACAGGAGATTTAGTTGTAATCTCAATAACTGTTCCGGTCGAGACACATGTGGCCTCGGTCAGGCCTAAGGATCTGGCTTTCGCTGTGATTTCAACAATGATTAAAGCCAACTGCTTTATTCTTATGATTTTCTTTCTGTAGCCAATAAGTTTAAGTACGAAGATGATTTGGGAATCATCTCTCCTTTTTTAAATATTTGTTCTAACTCATATTTAGACTGATCATATCCCATTTCATACGACCTAAGCAGGTAAAAAAGTGCGACTTTTTTTGTCCGTTCGTCCAGCTTTTCTAATTGTTCCTGATTTCTTGTACTATTTAATATTTGGTAAACATGATAGCATGCCTCTGAATTATCATATTTATTTGCCATAACAAAAGCAACATATAAAAACTCTTCAGCATTATCTCGAATGAAATAATAGGCAGAAGCCCTATTGTACGCCTTGCTATCACCAAACATCAATGCATGATCAATTAATTTAAAAACAGAATCTTTATTCAGTACAGCAGTTGCTGGCAGTTTCTCAACTTGCTGAGAACCTCCTGCGTCTCTACAAGACACCGTGATTGAAATAACTAAGAGACTAAGTAGTAGATACTTCATATTCTATAGCTTTTATTCGCTTCCAAGTCTTCCCACTTCAAAGGCGACGTCTGGCATCGCCGACTCGCCGTGATCAAAGCATTAAAACGAAAATTGTTTCCTTGCATTTGTAAAGTCCATGTCCGCCATTGCATTTAGTTGTAACAACAAAAATAAACTGCTCTCATAAAACGCTTATTCATTTTACCTGATTAACATCAACGTTTTTTTTATCAGTTACTCTTGCTGTTTTCCTGAAACTGAAATTCACCAGCGGCAGTTTCTTCAAATGCTTTTTATTCATCGCCACATTCCACAGTCCTATCTGCACACCATGCAATTGCTTTGCTTTGTTAGAAAGAGCAATACTCACACCATGCTGCTCGTCAATGTCAGTCAATGCGCCTGTACTCAACCCCTTCAGTTCAAGCAACCGGCACACAAACACATTAAGTGTTACACCCCGCACACGCCCCTTATCCTTTTGTGAAAACACACCATGCGGTGCCACAAAAAAACCATTCATCGTATCAGATATAATCAAACAGCCCGCACCAAACCCGTTGATCTTCTCTGCCGAAAGCACAATGCCGCCAACAGCCACACCGTTCAGCAGTGTACCACCGCTGCCGAGTCCGCCAATGCTCAGCCCGTTCATCTGTTCACTCACACTCGAAATGCCTGCGAGCTTGATGCCGTTACAAATACTGTCAAATGCAAGCAACGCACCAACAGCCACCCCGTTTACACGATACGAATTTGTTTTACCCGCCACCGTTAGCCCGTTGATCGTTTGCACATGACGGTCCCATAAATTGAAGCGGAGACCATTGGTATGGTTAATCGGCCCGAAAGCAATTCCATGATGCTTCACCCCTGCTAAAAAATAGTTGCGCTGCGCCTGCAAACTGGTGATCGCAAAACAAAAAACACAGAATAGAAAAACAATCCCGTATCGTTTCATAGCTGCTGTATTCTTTTAAAGATACACACCGCTTGCTGTGTCAGCAAACACAACCGCTGTTAAAAAAAGGGAAGAAGGCTCCGCTAAAACAGGTACAGACCAGTTGCTGCTTCAACAGGCACCCATGGAAGTATTTGGTTTTATAACGGGTGCTGTTTACAGATAATGGCAGCTTCGGTATCATCATAGTGTTCAATCTGCTTCAGCAATTCTTTCTTTAGCGCTGCGGTAATCTTTGCATACGCTTTCTCACCATACACATTCTTCATTTCATGCTTATCTTTTTCAAGATCATACAACTCCCAGCATGCAACACGTTTGTAAAACCGGATCAGTTTATACCTGCCGGTACTGATACCAAAATGTGGCGACACTGCATGCTCCCCGTTTTCGTAATAGTGATAATACAGCGTTTTCCTGCCCTTCTTCTGTTTGCCCGTAACAAGCGGCAGAAAAGATCTTCCCTGCATATCGGCAGGTGGCTGCACGCCCGCTGCTTGCAGGAGAGTGGGTGCAAGATCAAGGTTCATCACCAGGTAATCATTAACGGTTGCAGCTTTTATCACCCCGGGATAACGCATCAGCATCGGCGTTCTGAATGATTCCTCATACATAAAACGCTTGTCAAACCAGCCGTGTTCACCCATATAAAATCCCTGGTCCGAAACATAAATAACAATCGTGTTTGCTGTAAGCTGCTGCTTATCGAGGTAATCAAGCGTACGGCCAATACTCCGGTCAAGCGATGCAGCCGTGGCAAGATAATCGTTCATATACCGCTGGTATTTCCATTCAATAAGGGCTTTACCCGAAAGATGCTTCGATTGAAAATCGTTACGGATAGAATCGTAGTACTGCATAAACTGTTGCCGCTGGTTCACGGTCATACGGTTGATGCTTCCTTCTTTTTCTTCAGCAGCTTTACTGTCAAACATTTTCAGGTCATATCCCATCAGCATGGTTTTGGCAATGGTCATATCCTGCACCATGGCTGCCGCTCGGTTCTGGTAATTGTCGTAAAAATTAGCCGGCAATGGAAAGCTGGTATGGTTAAACATACGCAGGTCCTGCAGATCAGGCATCCATGTACGATGGGTGTTTTTATGACCAATCACAATGCAAAAAGGTTTCGATGTATCACGTTTATCCAGCCAGTTTTCTGCAGCATCTTCCACAACAGTACTCACATACCCTTCGGCACGTTTTCTTGTTCCATCCATCATTAAAAAATCTGGATTGTAATAATGGCCCTGCCCCGGCAATATTTGCCAGAACGAAAAACCCTGTGGTTGTGTTTCCAGGTGCCATTTCCCGATCCATGCAGTTTGGTAACCAACCTTGCCTAACTCCTTGATAAAGCTGTTTTGCGATCCATCAAATCTCGAATGCTCATTGTCCTTAAAGCCGTTCTTATGACTGTATTTCCCGGTAAGGATCACCGCCCGGCTTGGCCCGCAAATGGAATTGGTAACATAGGCTTTCTTAAACAGCACGCCTTCGTTGGCAATACGGTCAATATTGGGCGTTGGCATCAACTTACTTCCATACGAGCCTATGGTTTGGTACGCATGATCATCTGAAACAATGATCACAATATTTGGCCGTTTCTGGGCTGTAACAGCTAAAGAAAAAAACAAACCTGTCAGCAACAAAAACTGTTTACAACAATGCATGATCATAACATATTCATTAAAAAAAATCATAGTTTATCTCGCTTCTGCCTTCGTCCATCCGGGGTCTCACGCAAGTGGGCTCCGGGATTAAAATTAAAACAACCGGCCTCCACAAATTATTTCGCTCGTTTTGCCAGCAAGCTGATCTTCTCTGCCGGCAAAATACAATTGAACACCTTTACATCATCAATCACTCCATCAAAAGCATTCGTCTTATCAGCAATAAACTGCAAAGGAAAAAACAAGGTTTGCACTGTTGCCATCGTTTTATTATTGATAAATACCTGCTTCGCTCCTTCTAATTTTTCTGCAAAACGGCCATTCACATACAACGATGTTCCTTTGTTATCGCCGGTAATGGTAATATGTATCCATTCCTCAGCAGGCAATTAGTCTCTTTCATAAAGAATGAACAGCAGAAGATGATGTGTTCCCATCAAACTTAATTCAATTTGCGAAGGCTTTCCGAGGCCAATCGTTTGCGCAAGAATGAAAACCATACAGGCATTGGAAAAGTCGTACTATGAACAAAGCGGCCGCATCATAAAGTTTTGCGATGATACACATCCAATGCATTTATCTGTTCTTTGTATTCAGCAGGCAGCAGTATATTTTTCAACATCCAATCCATGTTCATCAGTCTGCTGATCTTATACAAAGGCACCACAGGTGTCAGCAATGAAACATCTGTAAAATGTAACAACTCTTTTACCCTGTGCGGTACCACTAACTTCTGTGCTTCTGTCAACACCTTAAACCGCATACTGCCAAGATGTTTTTTGTACTGCTTAAAAAGATCAACAGTATATTCACTCTTTTTCAGATCGGCCAGTAAATGTGCATGCCGAACGGGTAACCATTGCTCATAGTTATCCGGCAACTCTTTTAAACCCATCCGCAATCCCACACGGTAAAACACATTGTACACTTCTTCTTTTTCTTCATTGCTTAACTTTTTTTCTAGCAGTTCGTAAGCTGCAATGGAGTAATGGATCAACATAAACAGCACATCACGATAAGCCCAATCAGGTATTTTATACCCACGGCTATGTTCTATTGCAGTATGTATGTACTGCATAGTATCAATGGCCTTATTTGCTTCTTCTTCAGCAGCAAAAACAATCTTACGTGCATAAGCTACTGTTGAAAACAAACGGCCAATCGGGTCTGAAGGCAGCTTGCCTGTAAAATATAACCAATCCACCGCTTTGTTCAACGCAAATTCAGCAGAGGCGCCGGCAAAAATGAACAGCACCGTATCGCTCTTGCCCCATATCTTTCTTACAACCGAATTGTGTTCAACAAACAGTTTCATTGTATTTGTTGTTTGATCAATTGCTCTTACTGGAGCCTGCAAATGTTACCGCTCTTAAAACAATAACTCCGCTCCTGTACAGCAGCTGATTTGTTTACAAAAATCATTTGCCGGATTCACAAATATACATTTACTTTGTATTTCAAAGTACTTTTAAATAATAAAAATATCTGTATGACATACAAACTCAACATGGCAAACATTCTCAGTTACAGCTTTGGCGTGCTTTTTCTGGCCATTGGCATTGTAAACACGTTTTGGGGAAACGATACCGGCTTTGGTATTTTTATACTGCTTGTCTCTTTCGTTTACTTCCTTCCTGTCAATGAGCTGCTTAAAAAAATAACAGGCTTCACCATTCCGAAGATGGGATTAATAAAAGTGGTTCTTGGCTTATTTATTCTTTGGTCATCCTTAGGCGTGGGAGAGTTATTCGATAAGGTTGATCTGATGCTTAGCAGCTTTTAAACATTTAAACAAAGAAACAATGCTACAGGAAAAACTTTCGATACAACGCATCATCAGCTGGATACTTGGTTTGCTGGTGTTAACAATTGGCATCCTTAACCTGATATTGATACATCCGGTACCGGGTATTATAGGTTTGCTGCTATCTATGTTATTCTTTCCCCCGGTAAATGATCTGCTGAAGAAAAAAATTGGCTTTGCAATTCCCTTTGCGGTCAGAGTCATTCTTGCGCTTTCTATTTTCTGGTTCACATTAGGCATCAGTGATCTTGGAGATATGATTGATTGAGTCGCAATAAAGCATACTCAATAATTACTATACCTATTGTTTCAACAGCATCAATACTGATCCGATAAGCGTTAATGCGATCACCACTTTACGGTAACTGTCGTCACGCAATTTATTCACCAGTTTCAACCCAAGTATAAAACCAAGCGCCAGCCCAGGCAGCAGCAACAGATCAGTGAGTAATGTATTGCCATTAATATTCTTCCAGAAAAAAACCTGGAACGGAAGTTTAAATAAATTGATCACCAGGAACAACCATGCAGCCGTACCAATAAAATCGTTCTTCGGTAAGCGCATGGCAAGAAAATAAAGGTTGGCAAATGCACCGGCCAGGTTCCCCATCATGGTCGTAAACCCTGCAGCCGATCCAGTACCCGCTGCAAACAACGGATGCTTTGGCACCACTGTACTCTTGCGGAATTCCATGAACAATACGATCACGATGGTTACCACAACTATCACTGCCATCAACTGCCGGAAAAGTTTTTCATTCATATCCTTTCCCACAAACACACCCAGCAATATACCAATGGCCATCCAAGGCACCAGTTTCCAGAAATGATTCCACTGTGCGTGCCTGTTGTAATAATACACAGCAGCAATATCGGCAATGCATAATAACGGAAGTACGATACCTGTTGATGATTTACCGCCAAACACCAATGCCATAATGGTAACGGAAAGCATGTCCA
>NZ_CAMLGT010000191.1 GCF_946479605.1 uncultured Lacibacter sp. | reverse complement strand
TGTATAACGGCTGCAGGTAAGGCATATTGGTTGCTGCACGACGTTTGTTTTCATACTTCACCTCATCTTCCTGAATTTCGGCACTGTCTTCCAGCAATACTGCTGTTAAACTTGCGGTAGCATCGGTACAATGTATCTCTCCTTTATATCCATCCTTGTAAAGTTTCGGAATCAATCCGCTATGATCAATATGTGCATGGCTAAGGATCATGTAATCAATTGTGGAAGGATCAAATCCCCAATGACGGTTCATTGCATCAGTATCTTTTCCCATGCCTTGGAACAACCCACAATCGAGCAACAATTTTTTGCCGTTAACTGTAAGAATATGTTTGCTGCCTGTAACACAACGTGCAGCTCCGTGAAATGCAAGCTTCATAAAAACCCAATTTGAAATTTGATGATTTGAAAATCTGAAAATGAAATATTCACAGTCAAACCTTCCGTTACTTTTCTATGCTTTTGCTTTAAATGACCATGTAATATAAAACTCTGCAACAATCTCACCAGCTTTGTTGCGACCAGTTGATTTTGCTCTAATTGTTTTTGCTTCACCGGTTGCGATTGCTTCCTCAACCAATTGTTCAAACTGTTTCCCTTCGTCACAAATAAATGTTGTTCTATCTGTAGCTTTTTTAAAAAAGTTTCCTTCAATACCAACTACCAGCATTGACACTGCCGGTTTTCTTCCTGTGATCTGCATAAGACCCAACACACCAGTTGTCATTTCTGCCGCCATTGCCAGGCAGGCAAAATAAGTTGAGCGAAAAGGGTTTTGCGAAAACCACTTGTACGGCACTGTTACTACACATTGTTCTTCTGTTATTGATTGTATCCTTACCCCGCTGAAAAAAGCTGAAGGAAGCCTGAACAGCAGAAATAGTTTTCCCTTTACTGGATGTGTGAGTTGTTTGACGAAATGAATGGCAGATTCTTTCATGAAAAAATGTAATCGTTTTTACTTCGTTATTTCAACAATACACGCTACCACATTATTGGCGTCGCCTGTTACATCAAAACGCATGGTTCCATTATTAGTTGATGAGTAACGGACATTGCGGATGAGTGAGGAACTTAATGCACGGTTGAGCCTGCTGCCAAAATCAGCCGAAGGATCGGCACTGATCTGTTGATTGAGCTGATACCAGTCTAATTCTTTTTTACTCACCACAACAGCAATTACATCACGCCCGCCACCTGTGCCAATACTATCCGGTGTCATACTTTTATCTTTTGGAAACAAGCGCACACCTGTAATACCACAAAAAGGAGAATACTTTGTTTTGGTTGGATCATCGGTACGTGGATAGGGGAACAGTGTATAACTTGTTCCATCTACTTCTTTACCGAATACATACACGTAACATTCAGTTGTATTCTTCAGCTCCATTTTAAATTTATCGCCGGGACGAATTGGAGCATTTGTTTCAAACCGGTTACCGCCAATAGAACGTAACGGAATGTAACTGCCGGCCACTGTTTTCTTTCCATCATACTGCACACTAACCAGCCCAACCTCGCATGCAAACTGTTGTGCATTTTCATTACCCGCATGCATCGGGTTTACACCATACGCTTCACGAACATAGGTTTGAAAATCGCCATAACGCACCCAGGCAAAACCATTGGTACCCCATTCTGTTCCCCAGCTGTTCATCAACAAAAAAGAACCGCCGTATTTTTTATCATCGTAACCCACCACACACATGGCATGACCACCAAAGCCCATCATACTTCTGTCGCCCGATGCCGGCACCCAAAGATCCTGCCCCATCATTGACTGCATAAAACTTTGTCCCACCATCATACCAATAACTACAGGTGCACCTTGCGCAAGATTTTCTTTGATGGCACGCTGATCAACAGCATCATTCCTGTCGCCTAAACTCAGTCGGTTGAAGCCACGCATCCGATATTGCAAAGCTTGTTGCTGCAAACTGTTATCGGGCTGTTGCTGACAATCCTGATCGGTGTAAGGGAATTGATCATAAGGCACATCACCACGCTTGGTCATAAATTCCATTGCACGGATAATGTAAGAACCCTGACAACCTTCCAACCCGATTTGGTTATACATGAAGGAAGGTGAGAATGCTACATTATTTGGCTGCTCACCTGTGCGTGCTGATTCAAGAATAGTATGCGCTGCAAACGCACTGCTCCATGCCACGCAACTTCCCTGCGATCCCTGGTTTTGAGGGGTAGGACAAAACCGTTGCAGGTTGGCCGCTTCCGGTAATGGATTCTTTGTATCATCATCAGCAAGCGGTTCGTATATTTCTGCTTTTTCAAATTGTTTGGGATCTAAAAAACCACCGGTGGCAAGATTGGCAATATCACTGATGTTACAACCACCACGACCTAACACGAAGTAAGCACCTGCTCCAAGTACCAGCAAAAGAATAATTCCTTTGCCGCCACCGCCACCTCGACCAAATAAACTAAGTAATAAAGGCAGCAAGTTCAGCAACCCTCCACCTCCTCCTCTTCCACCACCGCCACCCGGGCCAATGGGAAAATTTCCACCTCCACCACCATCGTTACTGTGTTGTTCCTGTTGATCCTGCGGATCGTCTGTCATACGTATTGGCATAGCTAAGTGTTTTTAAACTGATTAAATGTAATGTAATTTTTGAAGAGTGGAAACAGCTGCAGCATATACCGGGCGTATCTTACAAAAAAATAATCGTGAAGAAACTTTTAACTGTTTTATTCGTCCTTTTTTTTGTTGATTCTGCTACAGCACAAACAAAAACTCATCCTGTTACAGCTGCAGAAGAAGATGTAATAAGCATTGATGCTATTATTGCAGCGTTGTACAATGTTATCAGCGGACCGGCAGGTGAAGCAAGAAACTGGAACCGTATGCGTAGTTTGTTTTTGCCTGAAGGAAAATTAGTAGCAACAGCTGTGCGACCCAACGGCGAAGTGGTGAAACGTGTATTAACCGTTGAGGAATATATTACCGGTAACGGACCTGTATTGGAAAAGAATGGATTTTTCGAAAAAGAAATTCACCGCAAGCAGGAAGTGTACGGACATATTGCCCATTGCTTCAGTACGTATGAAGCAAGAAAGACGATGACAGATGCTGAACCATTCATGCGTGGCATCAACAGCATTCAATTGTATAACGATGGAAAACGTTGGTGGATATTAACGGTGTTCTGGCAAACGGAGAATAAAGATTTGTTGATACCGAAAGAATATTTGAAACAGTAATCTACGGCTCAATTGTACTCCCCAACCACGCCATCATTGCCATACCTGTTTCAATTGCATCTTCATCAATATTAAAAGTTGGTGTGTGTACACCGCTGCTGATACCTTTTGCTTTGTTCATAACACCTAAGCGAAAGAAACAACCGGGAATCACCTGCGAGTAATAACCAAAATCTTCAGCACCCATCCGCAACTCTGTTTCTTCTACATGTGCTGATCCTAAAAATTCAGCAGCTTTTGATTTTGCTTTTTCATTCAGCGCTTCGTTATTATAAACTGTTGGATAACCGACATCAATATGCAGATCAAGTTCACCACCCATACTTTCAACCAACAGTTTTGCATTACGTCGAATGAGATCGTGTGCTTCAAAACGCCATTGCTCATCCATTGCACGGAAGGTCCCCATGATCTTTACTTCATTGGGAATAACATTGGTGGTGGTTCCTGCATTGAATGCTGTAATGGATAACACTGATGGATTATGCGGATTACGGTTACGGCTGATGATCTGCTGCAAACTCACTACCATGTGCGATGCGATCAAG
Source organism: uncultured Lacibacter sp. (assembly GCF_946479605.1). The sequence continues at coordinate 3,769 of NZ_CAMLGT010000191.1, read as the reverse complement.
ATAGGATCAACTGCCAAATGCGGAGCGGCTGCATGACCACCTTTTCCTCTAACGGCGATGTATAACTCATCGGCACTGGCCATTACTTTACCGCCACGGAAACTTAATTGCCCCAACTGCAAACCGGGATGCACATGCAAACCAAAAATGCATTGCGGTTTGGGGTTTTCAAGCACACCTTCTTTGATCATGATACTGGCACCGCCGGGATTTTTTTCCTCGCCGGGTTGAAAGATGAGCTTCACTGTTCCTTCCCATTCAGCTTTTAATTCGTTGAGGATTTTTGCAGCACCCAACAAACAGGTGGTGTGTACATCATGTCCGCAGGCATGCATTACACCATCCACTTTCGATTTGTACGGCACATCATTTTCTTCCAGTATCGGCAATGCATCCATATCGGCACGGAGTGCAATCACTTTTGCTGATGGGTTCTTTCCCTCGATCAAACCAACCACACCCGTTTCAGCCATTACCGTAAACGGAATACCAAACTCCTGAAGTTTCGATTGTACAAACTTTGATGTTTCAAATTCTTTGTAACTGAGTTCAGGATTTGCATGCAGGTGATGACGTACTGCAATAAATTCTTCCTTGTACTGTTTGGCGAGAGTCTGAATCTGTTGTTTTAACATGATGCGCAAAAATACAAAAACCTGCAACGTGGCAGGCTTTCTTAATGACTGTTCATCCGAAGGATGACTGATCATCACTAATCAAAGTTATATAGTCACCCGTTGGGTGAACAGATAACGTACAACAGATAAAACTTATTTAATGATTTCTTCTTTTTCCGGCGGTGCCTTGTATTCAATGTCACTTGGTATTACAAACACACCCGTAGGAAACATACGGGCCAGTTCCTTTTTCAGATCATCGGCTTCGGCTCTTTCAACGAAATTACCGATACGTATTTTGAAATAAGGTGCCTGGTACATCAGGTATGTTTTCTGATCGGGGTAAAGTGTAAGCAATTTTGATTTTGCTGCCAATGCCTGGTTGCGGTCGGTGGTATTTAATACCTGTATGCGGAATCCTTTTGTAGGTCGCTTTGCGTCAGCTGCTTTTTTGTTGATCTCTGCTTTTTTCTTTACCAGCAGATCAAGGCGGCTGTCTTTTACAACATATACTGAACTGCCAACAGTATCAACAACAGTTTGCGCTTTGCTCATAAAAGCAACAAATACAATTACACACAACAGGACGATCTTTTTCATATTACTGGTTCAAACTTTCTTTTACAATGGCAACGCTGGCACTGCATCCTAATCTGTCTGCACCTGCTTCTACCAATTGTTTGGCAAATGCAAATGTCCGGATACCACCAGATGCTTTGATTTTTATATTAGACGGCAAATGCTTCCTCATCAGTTGCACCGCTTCAACAGTAGCGCCTTTTTCCGCATAACCTGTCGAGGTTTTTACAAAATCTGCGCCAAGTTCAGCATATATTTCGCAGCAACGGATAATTTCTTCATCGGTAAGCACGCCACTTTCAATAATGATCTTGATGTGCTTTTCTTTTTTATGTGCCATCGGAATCAACACCTCAGCTTCATGCTTAATAAAATTCCAGTCGGCATTTTTAATGGCTGATATATTGGCCACCATATCAATTTCATCCACACCATCTACTATCGACAGCAATGTTTCAGTCACTTTTGCTTCAATGGCGGAGTAACCGAAAGGAAAGCCAATGACAGTAGCAGTTTTTACATCCGTTCCGCCGAGTAATCCTTTGGCAAACTTGGTAAACGGAGGAGGCACACATACCGCTGCAAATTTGTAGATGGTTGCTTCTGTACAGAGTTGCTCAATATCGCTTACGAGTGTAGTGGGCTTTAAAATTGTATGATCGATATACGACGCAATATTCATGGTTCAAATGTATTTTTTAAATAGGTACTAAACAATGCGAATAAAAGTTGTTTCATTTTTTCAGTCTGTCGGTCTGACTTAGCAACCAATAACAGCTAAAAAAACCTCCCGAAGGAGGTTTTATCTTAAAGGTCTTTACCGTGACACTGTTTGTATTTCTTTCCACTTCCGCAAGGGCAAGGATCGTTACGGCCGATTTTGGGCCCAGTAACGACAGGTTCCTGTTTCACATTTTCAGAAGGATCATAATAATCAGGTGTTTCCATCAACTCGTTGCCGGCACCTGCAGCCACCATATCTTCTTTCTTCTGGCGCATTTTACTCATGTCTGTTTTCTGCTGACGACCTTCACGGATCTGTGTCTGGTTTGTTTGCTCAACAGGCAATCCTGCATGTGCCAGGAAGGAAACAATATTTTTATTGATCTCACTGTTCAATTGCTCAAACAATGTAAATGCTTCCACTTTATAGATCACCAACGGGTCTTTCTGCTCGTAAGTTGCGTTTTGTACCGATGTACGCAGATCATCCATTGCACGCAGGTGTTCTTTCCATGCTTCATCAATAAAGGCCAATGTAGCAGTGCGCTCCAAAGCACTTACCAATTCGGCACCACCTGTTTCAATTGTTTTGTTCATGGCAGCCAATACCTGCAAGCCACGTTTTCCATCACTGAATGGCACAAATACATTTTCAATCTGTGCGCCTTGTGTTGCCTTGATGTTCTGGAATACCGGTAAAGCTTCTTTCTTCAAATGATCATTCTTACGCAGGTACGATGTTTTAGCTTCAACATACAATGCTTCTGCCAATGAATTAGAATCAGCTTTATCAAGTTGTTCAGCGCTGATCTGCGTATCAATACCAAAGTTCATGATACAGGCCATCTTGAAGCCTTCATGATCGTTCTGTTCTTTAAACGAAGCGATCAATCCTTCAGCAACAGAATAGAATGCATTGTCAGTATCAAGCGCCAAACGCTCACCACTCAACGCATGGTTACGACGGGTGTAAATAGCAGAACGCTGTTTATTCATCACATCATCATACTCCAGCAAACGCTTACGGATACCAAAGTTGTTTTCTTCAACTTTTTTCTGTGCACGCTCAATGGATTTGGTGATCATGCTGTGCTGGATCACTTCACCTTCTTTGTAACCAAGCTTGTCCATCATGCCTGCAATACGTTCGCTGCCGAACATACGCATCAGATCATCTTCCAGTGAAACATAGAATTGAGAAGAACCGGGATCACCCTGGCGGCCGGCACGGCCACGTAACTGGCGATCAACACGACGGCTATCGTGACGTTCTGTACCAAGGATAGCTAAACCACCGGCATCTTTTACTCCAGGCCCCAGTTTAATATCTGTACCACGACCGGCCATGTTTGTTGCAATGGTTACAGCACCTGCTAAACCAGCTTCGGCTACCACCTGTGCTTCACGGGCGTGTTGTTTTGCGTTCAATACATTGTGCGGAATTTTTTTCACCTGCAGCATCTTACTCAGCAACTCACTCACCTCTACTGATGTTGTACCCACCAGTACCGGACGGCCAGCGGCACGTATCACTTCAATTTCTTCAATAACGGCTTTATATTTTTCACGCTTGGTTTTGTACACCAGATCCTGCCTGTCGTCACGGATCATGTTCAGGTTTGTTGGAATTTTTACAACATCAAGTTTGTAAATATCCCAGAACTCACCTGCTTCTGTTTCCGCAGTACCCGTCATACCACAAAGCTTGTGATACATACGGAAGTAGTTCTGCAATGTGATGGTAGCATACGTTTGCGTTGCCGCTTCAATGTGTACATTCTCTTTTGCTTCAATAGCCTGGTGCAAACCATCACTATAACGACGGCCATCAAGAATACGACCTGTTTGTT
>NZ_CAMLGT010000190.1 GCF_946479605.1 uncultured Lacibacter sp. | reverse complement strand
GGTTTCCTGTTCTAGCAAACAATCGATTACGACCACTTACACTTGCGGCGCTGCGGCTAAAATTTCTTCACCGCTGCCGGAAGCATATTTTTTGAAATTAGTTATAAACTGTTCAGCTAAAGACTTCGCCTTTTCATCGTACGCTGCTTTATCTGACCATGTATTTTTTGGGTTTAATATTTCTGAAGGCACTGCCTTGCAACTGGCAGGAATGGCAAGGTTGAACACAGGCATATTTTCATATTCAACGTTATTCAGTTCGCCATTCAATGCAGCACAGATCAATGCTCTTGTATAGGAGAGTTTGATACGGCTGCCTACACCATAACAACCTCCGGTCCATCCGGTATTGATGAGCCATACATTTACGTTATGCTCTTTCATCTTCTTACCCAACATTTCAGCATACTTCGCAGGATGCAGTGGTAAGAACGGAGCGCCAAAGCAAGCGCTGAATGTTGACTTTGGTTCAGTAACACCAGCTTCTGTACCTGCCACCTTTGCTGTGTAACCACTAATGAACTGGTACATGGCCTGCTCTTTTGTAAGCTTGGCTATTGGAGGTAACACTCCGGTAGCATCGCATGTTAAAAAGAAGATGTTTTTCGGGAGGCCACCAACGGCAGGCTCAAGTGCATTGCTGATATAGTGCAAAGGATAACTTACCCTTGTATTTTCAGTAATGGATTTATTGCCGAAATCAATTTCATTTGTTCCTTCAAGGAAACCAACATTCTCTACTAACGCTCCGGGGCGGATAGCATGAAATATCTCAGGCTCTTTTTCTTCTGTAAGATCAATACACTTGGCATAGCAACCGCCTTCGAAATTGAACACAGAATCATGATCCCATCCGTGCTCATCATCACCAATCAGTTTACGTGAAGGATCTGCACTGAGTGTTGTTTTACCTGTTCCACTCAAACCAAAAAACACAGCCACATCGCCTGCCGTACCAAGGTTTGCACTGCAGTGCATGCTTAAAACATTTTTTTCCTGCGGAAGAAGATAGTTGAGTACAGTAAAGATGCCTTTCTTCATTTCGCCGGTATAACCTGTACCGCCAATTAAGATCATCTTGTGTGAGAAACTTACTACAGCAAAGTTGGAATTGCGTACACCATCGGTTTCCGGGCTGGCCTGGAAAGAGGGTACTTGTATAATATGCCAATCGGGTTCAAAGCTTTCCAGCTCTTCATCGGTTGGGCGTAAAAACAAATTATAGGCAAACAAATTACTCCAGGCATTTTCGTTTACTACACGAATGTTCAAACGATAATTTTTATCGGCACACACATACGAATCACGCACCCATATTTCCTCTTTCGTACCTAAATAATCCATCATCTTTTTATAAAGAATGTGGAAATACTTTTCATCAATAGACTGGTTAAACTCATTCCAATGTACGGTATCTTTTGTTATCTCATCCAGTACAATAAATTTGTCTTTGGGTGAACGACCGGTAAATTTTCCTGTATTGATGCAAAGGGCTCCGGTATTGTTAAGCTGGCCTTGACCACGGTTAATGGTTTGTTCTGTCAGTTCTTCGGGGCTTAACTGGTAGTGGATATTGCTGGATAATGTTAACCCGAGCTTCAGCAATTTTTGCTCGGGAAGAAATACACTTGGTATCGACATAATCAATAGTTTCTTTATAACCCGTCAAAAATACAGGGTTCGCTATTTCCAGAAAAATTCCGCAATCGTTCCCGATTTAAAATTATCAATGAAAAATTCGTATTTGATATAATTTTTTCAAAAAATAAAAGTATTTGTAAATTATTTTGAAGAATGTGCAAAACAAGGTGAACGATTTATAAATATTTATCAAACGGTCGTTAGTTTTTCACTTTCTGTTTATTAATTGATGACAGAATTGGGTGGCCAAAGGCGATGGCTTATTTTGCAGCCCTAATTCTTGTTGTATGAAATTTCAACCCATTAAGCCTGAATTGTTCAGCAAAAACCGTGAACGGTTTGTAAAAGCAATGTTGCCCAACTCAATTGCCATATTTGTTGGTAATGATGAGTGGCCAATGAACGGTGATGCATTGCATGCGTATAAGCAAAACAGCGATCTCTACTGGCTTACCGGCGTTATGCAGGAAGACAGCATGGTGATCCTTTTCCCTGATAATCCTGATCCGAAATACAAAGAAGTGTTGGTGTTGGTTCGCCCAAACGAATTAAAAGAAAAATGGGATGGTAAGCGTTTGCGTGCAAATGAAGGCCGTGAAATTTCCGGTATTCAAACCATTGTTTGGTTAGATAGTATTGAAGCCATTCTTCAAACATGGATACACCTTGCAGATCATATTTATTTAAGCAGCAATGAAAACGACAGGAAGGCTTCACTTGTACGTAGCCGTGATTATCGTTTTATTGATGAAATGAAATCGAAATATCCGCTGCATAGTTTTCAACGTGCTGCAAAGATTATGAGAGAGCTGCGTGCTGTTAAAACAGCTGCTGAAATTGAGCTGATGCAAAAGGCAATGGACATTACCGATGTTACTTTCCGTCGTTTGCTGAAGTTTATAAAACCTGGTGTGCTGGAAAATGAAATTGAAGCAGAGATCTATCATTCATTCTTATCGCAGGGGTCAACTGGTCCTGCTTATGGCAGCATTATAGCAAGCGGCGATAGTGCAAGAATTTTGCATTATGTAAGTAATAATAATGTTTGTAATGATGGTGAATTGATACTGATGGATTTTGGTGCAGAGTATGGAGGTTACAATGCAGATCTAACACGCACTGTTCCTGTAAATGGAAAGTTTACAAAACGACAAAAGACTGTGTACAATGCCTGTCTGCATCTACATAATTATGCAAAAAGTATTTTAAAGCCCGGTATCACCATTGTTGATTACACCAATAAAGTGGGCGAGGAAGCAACGCAGCAGTTTTTAAAAATTGGGTTACTGAAAAAGACCGATGTGAAAAATGAAGATGCTGAGAACAGGGCTTACCGTAAATATCTGTATCATGGCATTTCGCACCATCTCGGTATTGATGTACACGATCTTGGTACAAAAACAGAACCTGTAAAAGCTGGAATGGTATTTACCATTGAGCCCGGTATTTATATTGAAGAAGAACAGATGGGTGTGCGTATTGAAAATAATTTCTGGATTACCCGTAACGGCAATAAAGATCTGATGCAGAATATTCCAATAACTGTTGAAGATATTGAAGCGTTGATGAAAAAATAAATCGGTTCATAGTTGATGGTTCATCGTTATGAACGATGAACCATCAACTATGACAATGAACCATGAACTAAACATGAAACAAATCCCAAACCTCTTCACTTTACTCAACCTCGTATTTGGTTGCATTGCAATCATTCTCATTCTGCAGCCGGGTGAAACCATTACCACTGTTGATCAGGGGAATCTTATTATTAACCTGCCTGAAAAACTGGCCTATGCTTCCTTTTTTATTTTTGCCGCAGGGTTGATTGATTTTTTGGATGGCTTTCTTGCAAGGCTGATGAAAGCCTCTTCTGAAATGGGCAAACAACTTGATTCTTTGAGCGATGCAGTAACATTTGGTGTGGCGCCTGCCATGATCATGTACCAATTGCTGCGGATGAGTTACCTGAAAGAAGAATCAGCACTCGATACATCTGTGTGGCTTTTACTGCCTGCTTTGCTGATTGCCTGCTGCGCCGTATGGCGGTTGGCAAAGTTTAATATTGATGAACGTCAGAGTATTTCGTTCAGAGGAGTGCCAACACCTATTACTGGGTTTGTAGTGGCGGCCTTACCACTGATCGTTTGGTATAATACGTGGGATCTGGCTTCGGTAATTGTAAACCGCTGGGTATTGTATGGCATTACCTTTCTCATCAGCTACCTGATGGTGAGCGATCTGCCAATTATGAGCCTAAAGTTCAAGGATTACAGTTTCCGGAATAATCAGCCCAAGTTTATACTGGTTGTATTGGCCATTATCCTGGCACTTGTTTTTCAATGGGCAGCCATTCCGCTTATTTATTTAGCCTATGTTGTTCTATCTTTGCTGCTTAAAAAACAAATCTCATAAATTAATAATACTACAATGACGTACACAGTTCAGGTGAAAGTAATGCCGCTGAAAGATTTATTAGACCCGCAAGGTAAAGCCGTAATGGGTGGATTGAGCAACTTAGGTTTGCAAGGTGTGGCCGATGTACGTATTGGTAAAAACATCAGCATGCAGATTGATGCGGCTACTGCCGATGATGCAAAAGCTATTGCTGAAGAAGCAGCTAAAAAACTCCTTGCCAACCCGGTAATGGAGCAATACGAAATCTCGGTTAATTAAACACGATGCAGGAGGTAAGAAGCAGGAAGTAAGAGCCTGTACACCTCGTACCTCGTACTTCTTACTTCATACTTGTTTTATGCTGATTCTTGTTCCAACCCCCATCGGTAATCTTAAGGATATTACACTTCGGGCATTGGATGTATTGCAGGAGGTGGATGTTATTCTTGCTGAAGATACACGCACCAGTTCCGTGCTGTTAAATCATTACAATATTCAAAAGCCACTCTCTCCTTATCATCAGCATAATGAGCATAAGATTGTACAGCATCTTATTGATCAGTTGAAAGAAGGAAAGAAGATGGCCTTGCTTACTGATGCAGGTACTCCCGGCATCAGCGATCCTGCTTTTTTGTTGGTACGTGCCTGTGTGCAAAATGATATTACAGTTGAAACATTGCCCGGCGCCACTGCATTTGTTCCTGCCTTGGTAAATAGTGGATTGCCCACCAATCGCTTTGTGTTTGAAGGGTTTCTTCCGCAAAAGAAAGGTCGTATGACTGCACTGAAGCAACTGGCAGAAGAAGAACGAACCATGATCTTTTATGAGTCGCCGTTTCGTTTAGTAAAAACATTGAACGATCTGGCACAATACTTCGGCGAAGACCGTCTTTGCTCGGTTAGTCGTGAGCTCTCCAAAAAATTCGAAGAGAATAAACGAGGAACATTGAAAGAAGTGCATGATTATTTTGAAGCAAAAGGAGTAAAAGGTGAAATTGTATTGGTAGTAGCCGGAAAAGAATAATTCCCTCATTTTTACTTCAACGTACTGTTAACAATTTAAGGCATGAAACCTGCTTAGGTTTGCATATTAAATAGACGATTATGAAGTATGTTTTTTCACTAATGATTTTATTGATCTCTGTAAGTACTGTAACAAAATCACAACAATTATTTTCTGTACCGGATATTGTCAAGCAAAGTTTTGATAAACAGTATCCCGATGCAAAAGATTTAAAATGGTCAGGTGGGTTGGATAATCATATTGTTCGCTTTACATCAGGCGAAAAAAAATTGAAAGCAACTTATACGCCCAAAGGTGATTGGGTGAGTACGGAAGAGCAGGTGAAACTGGAAACATTGCCTGAAGTGGTACAGCAAGGGTTTAAAGACAGTAAGTATAAAGAATGGGCAGTAAAAGATGTGATGACCGTTACAAAACCAAGAGCAGAAGCAAATGAGTATTTTATTATAGTACAAAAGAATGCAATCAATAAAAAGAAGCTGGTATTTGATGCAAAGGGCAGGTTGTATGAAGAATTGTTGAGTTTATAACGAGCTGTTTTATCATACTTCAACCGTTTACTTTTATGTAAGCGGTTTTTTTATTATTACAGGTATTCCATTTTACTCTTCATTACATTGGTAATTTTACGGGTTTGATGTAAAAATTACCTGTGCTTTTTTACTTTTTATTCCTTCGTGCAACTTGTTTACAAATATTTATTCCAGCAAGCAGAATGCTTGTCTTTTTTTTGAAACGTAATACTGTATTGGGTTTTATAAAAAAATGTTTTTTCAAAAACAGCACCTACTTCAGTTGATGATGATTAATTTTTGATTATTACCTATTTGAGGTATTGACATTTTTTAAAAATCTTTCAATATTGCATTCGAATGACCTGTGAGAGAATCTACCATTGCAAAACCTGCTTTAATCTTCCCCTGGCTAACACACCCGATCAATGCACATTGTAAGTAACTGCTTTTAACCTTTAAAACGGAAAAGTTTGATACAGCATGTATTTCGGTTCTTTACAGAAGAGCTGAACAGGTTTATTATGCTCCGGAACGGTGCTGCAACTCCTTCGGGTATTGTGGTAGCGGCCAATATTGCTAAGGCAGATGAACTGAGTGCAGTTACATCCAAGATCGTGATGTCGCTGGTAAATATTGAAGAGGATCGCATCAGTAAACATCCATCCAATAGTTTCCCGTCACTTACAGGAACGGGCGTGGAGTATAAAAATCCACCGGTACTTGTGAATTTATATGTGCTGTTTTCTGTTAACCGTGATTATTCGGATGACGCCTTATTGTATCTGTCTTATGTAATGCAGTTTTTTCAGCATAAAAACATTTTTACACCCCAAAACAGCCCGGGATTATTTACCGATACCATGCAACCTGTTCAGCAGATCAGCAGCGAATTGGTTACACTCAATTTTGAACAGGTGAATCATTTGTGGGCAAGTCTTGGTGGAAAATATTTGCCATCAGTATTATACAAAATACGCCAGGTAGTAATTGATGACAGGTTTGTACAGAATGGTGGCGGAATTATTCTTGAAATCGAAACTACAGCTAAAGACAAAACGCCAGCGGTAATATGAACAGCAGTTATAAAATAGTATTCAGAGTTGAGATGCTGCATGATTATTATCGTGAGGCAAAAGCAAAGAACCTGTTGATCAAACCATCGGCAGCAACAGAAAAGTTATTCCGCAACTATGATATGAAGTGGAAGCAACTCGATCATCAACTGATTGTTGCAGTGAAAACGGATATAGCTGGCGAACCGGTAAAACAATGGCCCGATGATCTGCGACTTGTGTTTTATATCATAGCGGAAAATGGTTTGTTCGATAATATCACCCAATCAAATTTTAAACCATCGAAAGCAGAAACAAACTGGTTATCGAATTTTTCAAACAATGCATTCACTGAACCGTTGCTTCCATCAGGTACCATCAACAGGTTGTATCTATCAAAACGAATATCAATACATGTAGCAGCAACTATTTATAAACCCGGTCGTTTGGTAACCGATGGTACAGACATCTATGAGTGTTTAAAAACAACAACGAATGGAATCTTAATAAACAATCCATCGTTTTGGCGAAAGAGGCTTAAGAGGCAGTTTGTAGCAGAGCAGGATATGGCAGCTGTACACAGCGCAATTTATTCGTATACAGTTGCCGTACCTGCAAAAGAATTTGTGATCAGGCATTATGCAATTGATGAACAAACAGGGTTGTTTCGTAAAGAAGCAAAGGCAGTAGTTATTCAAAAATTTGAAACAATAAGAACCGCTGTTGATGTGAGTTTGCAAGGGTTAGATGCCGGTAAGTATCGTATTGAAGTAAATGGCGAATCATCTTTTATTGTGGTGAAAGATGCTGGCATGGTTGAAGCACCCGTTGCTGTTGTTGAGCTTTACAACAAAGTTGGTGTTGCTCCTGCATTTTCATTGCTGGATAATGGCAAAGCCGTTGATCGCATGTTCAGCCTTCGGTTCTGCAACCG
>NZ_CAMLGT010000189.1 GCF_946479605.1 uncultured Lacibacter sp. | reverse complement strand
TATTCTACCGTTACACTCTTTGCCAGGTTACGTGGTTTGTCCACATCAAAACCTTTTGCCACGCCAATATAGTAGGAGAGCAGTTGCAATGGAATAACACTCAGCATTGGTGCTACTATTTCATCAGCTTCCGGAACAAACATAATATCGTTGCTCATGGAAGGAATCACTTCATCATTATCAGTTACTACTGCAATCACCTGTCCTTTCCGTGCCTTGATTTCCTGGATATTGCTCACAATTTTTTCGTAGTAGGGATCTTTGGTTGCAACAAATACCACGGGCAGTTTTTCATCTACCAATGCAATAGGCCCATGTTTCATTTCTGCTGCAGGATAACCTTCAGCATGGATGTATGAAATTTCTTTTAGTTTCAATGCGCCTTCCAATGCTACAGGGAAATTGTATCCACGTCCCAGGTAAAGGAAATCACTTGCATCTTTATACTTTAAACCGATCTCTTTTATTTTATCTGCATGTTCCAGCAACAGTTTCACTTTCTCCGGAATTTCATGCAGCTCATCCAGCAAATGCATGTAACGCTCATGTGTAATTGTACCTTTTTCAAGAGCGATCTTTAAAGCCACCATTGTTAACACGGCCAGTTGTGCGGTAAATGCTTTTGTACTGGCTACACCAATTTCCGGTCCGGCATGTGTGTAGGCACCGGCATGCGACAGGCGTGCAATAGAACTACCTACTGCATTCACCACACCAAAAATAAATGCACCCTGTTCTTTTGCTTTTTCGATGGCAACAATGGTGTCGGCTGTTTCACCACTTTGTGAAATAGCAATGATTACGTCACCTTTATTAATAACCGGATTACGATAACGGAATTCCGATGCATATTCCACTTCAACAGGAATGCGGCAGAGTTCTTCAAAAATATATTCAGCAACAAGTCCCGCATGCCAGCTGGTACCACAGGCAATCATCACAATGCGTTGCGCATTTTTCAATTGCTCCATATTGTTTTGTACACCAGCCATGGTAATGGTGCCTGCAACAGGATCTAAACGGCCACGTAAACAATCATGAATGGTTTCCGGTTGTTCGTTTATCTCTTTGATCATGAAATGATCGTAACCACCTTTTTCAATTGCTGCCAGTTCAAGATCAAGTTTCTGAATATAAGGAGTGATCTTTTCGTTGCCGAGATTTTTTAAGATCAGTTCATCGGCTTTTACAATGGCCAGTTCATAATCATTTACATACACCACTTCTTTGGTGTATTCAATAATGGGTGATGCATCACTGGCCAGAAAATGTTCATTCTTACCAATACCAATTACTAAAGGGCTGCCTTTACGTGCCGCAATAATGGTATCAGGGTTTTCTTCGTCGATCAAAAGAATAACATAAGCACCAACTACACGTTTCAACGCAATACGCACCGCTTCTTCGAGTGAGCATTCATTGTTAGCCTTAATGTCTTCAATGAAATTGAGGAGTACTTCCGTATCGGTATCACTTTTAAAACTGTATCCTTTTTTCAGCAATTCGTTTTTAATGGATACATAGTTTTCAATGATGCCATTATGGATCATGGCCAGCTTACCGCTTTTTGATAAATGAGGATGTGCATTCCGGTCGCTTGGTTCACCATGTGTGGCCCAGCGTGTATGACCAATGCCAATATGTGAGTGAAGATCTTTGCCGATCACTTCTTCTTCCAGCTGGGCAACTTTGCCTTTCTTCTTGTACACTTTCATACCATTGTTGAGCAATGCAACACCTGCACTGTCGTAGCCACGGTATTCAAGTCGTTTCAATCCTTTTAATACAACGGGATAGGCTTCCCGTGAGCCAATATAGCCAACGATTCCGCACATGATAATCAGTAGTTTGTTTGTTGCAAAGATGCAAAAATATGGCTATGGGTTGGGGATAATTTTCCACGGACGCTCATGCAGCATTTTACAGCTTTCACATTTCTTTATTAATCGAAAAAGCGGTTGCTGCATCATAGTACTGAAGAAAGGTAACAATTGAGGTGATTGGTTGATCTACTTAAAAGAAAGGATCATGAACAACTTAATTCACATTGCCGCTACGCTCGACCGGCCCGACCTGTTAGAAAGCATGATTGAACAGTTGGCCTACCGCCGTTTTGATCTTGGGTATGGTCATCAAAAGGTACCTGTTGACAGCGAAGCATTAGAAACATCATCATCGTCCATTTACCTGAGTGGTACAGTGGCGTTGTCGGAAGGAAAGGAATTATTGAACATTCCTTTCATTACCAGTTTCCTGTTTACCTGTGTAAAAGGAGATGATGGTATTTACAAACTTGCGTGGAGCACATCATTATCATAAGAAAGCCGCAATCATAATTGCGGCTTTCTTTATTTAGTTATTCTTTTTCCTGAATGGCCACCATTTCTTTTTGGTGCTGTCTTTCTTTGGATCGGTTGCTGCAGGTTTTGTTTGATCTTTCTTCGTGTCTTGTTTTTTATCGTCCTGCTTTTTTGCTTCCTGCAACACTTTCTGTTCTTCAGTTATCTGCGATTCTGGTCCAAGTGTTGGATCTGGTTTCAGGTTCAGATCATTGTAGTCAGATGAAGTACCATTACCGGCATCAGGATTTTCTGCATCAGGTTCGTTACGATACCTGTCGGCAAAATTTTCGTAATCCATAAAGGTTTCCACCTTCATACTTTCAGGCTGCACAAATTTTGCTTCGCTTGAAATACCAAGTGTTTTATCGCTTAATACTTTCTCATAGAAATAGCCCCAGATAGGCAATGCAGTACGGTTACCTTCGCCCACCATTTTCAGGAAAGGATCATCGCAACCAACCCAACCGCCAGCCAATAACTGCGGATTATAACCAATAAACCATGTATCAGTATTGCCGTTAGTAGTACCAGTTTTACCGGCAATATCACCAGTAATACCCATACCACGTAAACGACGGCCAGTGCCAATATCAATTACACCCTGCATCATCTTCACCATGGTGTAAGCAGCCGCTTCACTCATTACCACTTTTTGTTCAGGTGCATAGGTTTGCAGAATGTTTCCGTTTCTGTCTTCAATACGTGTAATGAAAATGGGCTGTGTACTCATACCATTCGTCGGGAACATGGTATAGCTCTGCATCATTTCATACACACTTATTTCCGCAGCACCCAATGCAATGGAAGGATAGGGCGGCATTTCTGTTTTAATACCTGTCTGGTGTGCAAAATTGATCACACTCTTTACACCAAACTGATTCATTAAATAAGCTGCACCGGGATTTTTGGAGAAGGCAAGACAAATAGCCATCGGGCCGCCACTGCCGGTAATTATTTTGCCGCCTAAGTTTATCGGGCCGTTTGGTAATGGTGTTTCAGGTGTAAAGCCATTTTCAACCGCATACGCATACAGAATAGGCTTGAATGTTGAACCTACCTGGCGTCTTGTATTTGGATTAACGTGATCGAACTTGAAATTCTTAAAGTTAACACCACCCACCCATGCTTTTACTTCACCGGTAAACGGATCCATCACCATAAAACCGGTTTGTATGATCATTTTATGATAACGTACCGAATCGTACGGTGTCATAACCGTGTCTGTTTCACGTTTTGCATTCCATGCAAACACCCTCATTTTTGTTTTTGTTTTGAAGGCTTTGCGAATTTCTTCTTCACTTGCACCGGCGGCTTCCATTTTACGCCAGCGGTCGCTATCCTTCATTCCTCGTTCAATAATGTTTTCATGCCCCTTCCAGATGCTGTTGTCTTTTACCCATGGCAGCGTCCAGTAATTTTTCTGCAAGGCACTCATGTGTTTCGATACTGCTTCTTCAGCATATAACTGCATGCGTGGGTTGATGGTGGTATAGATCTTTAAACCATCTCTGTAAATATTGTAAGGATCGCCGTTTGGCTTTGTATGTTCTTTGGCCCATTTCTTCATGTGGTCACGCAACACATCTCTGAAGTAAGGAGCAAGACCAGCGCTTTCATCAAGCTTTTTGTATTTGAGGTTAATGGGTTTGCTTTTCATCTGTTCTGCATCGGCCGCACTTACAAAATTGTTCCGCAGCATATCATTGATCACAGCGTTTCTTTTTTGCATGGCCCGTGGAGGGAACAAACGGGGGTTATAGGCGTAAGGGGCATTCACCATTCCAATCAGCAAGGCAGCTTCATCCACTGTTACTAATGCCGGTTCTTTCTGAAAAAATGTTTTGGAAGCATTGCGGATGCCAAACACATTATCGCTGTATTCAACCGTGTTGAGGTATAATGCAATGATCTCATCTTTTGTAAAGTTGCGTTCCAGTTTTACAGCAATGATCCATTCCTGTATTTTCTGAAATACACGACGCACTTTATTTTTTGCACGACCACCAAAAAGATTCAATGCCAGCTGTTGCGTAATGGTACTGCCACCACCATCGCTACCCAGTTTACTGATGGCACGGGCAAGTGCACGACCATCAATGCCTGAGTGATCATAAAACCGTTCGTCTTCTGCAGCAATCAATGCATTTACGATATTCTTCGAAATGTCTTTATACTCTACGTTGGTACGATCTTCCAGGTAAAATTTACCCATGAGTGTACCATCTGATGCAATGACTTCGCTTGCGAGAGAGGCGGAAGGATTTTCTAATTCTTCCAGGGAAGGCATTTTACCCAGAAGGCCAAAATTGGCTCCAACTATAAGAAGAACAACCAGGCCAAGACCAATAAAGAATGCCCGCCACAAATATTTGATTGGTTTACGCATAAGATTGAGTATGTGAACGCATTTAAAGCAAATTCAATACCAGACAAATCTATAACAATTCGGGGAGGCGCAGACGAGAAGAATTCCTAAAATTTATCCTTGATATACTGACGTAAAAATGTCTTGTATTCTTCCATATTCTTCCTGGTTTTTAACATTTCCAGGTTTCTGTCGGAAATAATCACAAAATTATATTTCAGTTCGGGCAGCCATGGTACGATCTGGCGGGCATTCTTTTTCCACTCTTCCATATAACCCAGTGCAGTGGTAATATCAGCAAACTGGCCCATTTCCATCCAGATATTGTCTTTATCACCTTCATAAATTTTTAGTGGAATATTCTGTCCGCCAAATGATGAGGAATTATAACGCTGGTAAGCTGTTTTTGCTTCGGTAAGATAAACCGGGTCCACTTCATCAAAATACATCAGCACGGTGTATGGATCTGTAGCATTGTACACATAAACCATTTCAACCTTTCCTTCTTTCAACGGTTTAATGGTGCTGGTATCCATGCCCGGCGTTTTACCCACTGTTACTTTACCTGCACTTGTGCGATCCGTTTTTCCTGCTTCCGTTTTTTCAATTGGTGCAACAGGGCGTGTAATGTTTGCTGAGTTTTGCGAAGGTTGGTTAACCGGCTTTATATTATTAGCAGGTGGATTTTTTATGTCCTGTACGATCTTGTTCACTTTGGGACCTTCATCAAACGGCATCACCACACTGTCTTCTGTTTGGCGAACAATATTTGTGTTTGCCAGGTAATCTTCAATTTGTGTTCTCCGGCTCACCACATCTTTCATAACAGCTGCTTTTTCAGCCATGGGTGTGCCCGGGAAGTTCCGTTCAAGATTGGTTAATGTAAGTATCGCAGCACTATCATTTTTTTGTTTGATGTGGTAAAGCGATTCGATGTACAGAAGTTGTGGTGTCCAGTATGACGGGCCATAAATCGAATCAGCTAGTTTTTTCTGTTGCTGGGCCTCGTCAAACTTTCCTGAAATAAAGAGGTCGTAAATATTTTCGTACGCAATTGTTTTCGCATCTTTTGATACAGCTACAGGATTAGTGGCAGCGTTGATCTTCTGCACCATATCGCCATTCGGATATTTTTTGTTCAGCTCATTTTTAAAGAATGCCGCTTTTTCTTTGTTACCTGTTTTGTTGTAACAATAGTAAAGCTCAAACAACACATCCTGTTCTTTTTCGTAATTGCCGAAACGTTTCCATAGTTCTTCAAACACAATGGCAGCCTGTTCATAATCTTCAAGCTGATTTTTATAGATCTGCCCCTGTTGAAACAATGATTCAGCAATTTTCCTGTTCGATTCAAGTAATTTTTCTTCCGTAAGTGGTAAACGCAGTTTCAAACCTTCTGCTGTTAATTCTTCTTCCGGAATTTTATCTGCTTCAATACTAATATCCTGCCCGCTGTTATTT
This sequence comes from uncultured Lacibacter sp., assembly GCF_946479605.1. Next base: position 1,433 of record NZ_CAMLGT010000189.1, on the reverse strand, counting down.
CCTGTGTTATTGTTTTGCTGTGGCTGATTAAATGTTGCAACAGCATCCACAGCATCCTGCCTGCGCCAGTTGTCAACATTCGGACGATTGCCCCATCTTCCTTTAAATTCATTAAAGCCTTTTGCTTTTTGTGCAGCATTATAAAAATACCAGTTGTTACCGCTGCCGGCAGCAGAGAAAATAGGTGTATTGTCGTTAAGATTGTTTGCAGTTAATACAGGAACATAAGCTGCTTCTTCCTTTAAACCACGTTGCTTACGGAGTTTGCGTGCAAGTGATTTAAGATAAGCATCCATTTCTTTCTCCGGCATTTTTGCTACGGTTTGCAAACTATCCTGCTGTTTCACTACGGTAATAAGATCTACCAGTTGATGAAGCATCTGCTGCTTGTTTTGTAATTGTGCAGCCACATCAGCAAATGCCGGGTCTTGCAGGTTGGCACTGTCGAGTGAATTGGATGCAAGTGTATAATCTCTTCTTGCATACGCAAGATCTGAGAGGCGAACAAATGCTTTGTTCTTAACCGAAGGGTTTTCTGTTGTGTAGGATACGCAACGTTTGAGCAGGTTAATAGCCTGTGTTGTATCGCCTTTTTCCAGTGCCATGCCTGCTGCTGCATAAAAGAGTACATCTTCATAACCATCGAACCGTTCTTTTTTTGAAAGCTTCAACAGATCGGCCAATGTTTCTGACACCGCATCACCACCTTCTTTCTTCAACAATTGTGCTTCATAAATACGTGCATGTATGTACAGAACAGGATCGGTAGTATGCGATTTTGCTTTGTTGAAATAAGCCGAAGCCAGGTCGGGTTTATTCGTTTTTGCATACAGCTGTGCCAATAAATATTCCCAGCGTGCCAGTTCTGTTTTATCAGCAGCTTCGCCCAATGCATCTTTTAAATAATAAGCGGTGCTGTCCCACTGTTCCTGTTTGTAAAACGTGTAAGCCTGCACTTCATTCAACTTACTGTGTAACCGTTTAGGAAAGATGGGATCTTTGCGTAACAGGTTGATGAGGCTGTATGCTTCAGGAAATAAATTATCTTCTGCATAGGTGCGTGCCAGCCATATCAATGCATCGTTCCTGCTGGGAGGTTGTGTGAATGCTTTATGTACAATGCCGTTCTTTTCTTTTGTGGCAATATTCAGATCGCCTTTGGTATTCCTGTCGTTCGACCCAACTACAATAATGTACTCATCTTTTCCTCTTGGAAAGAAATTGTAATTGATAAACTGAAAGATGCGGTATGCAGAATCATATTTCTGCCAGTAATAATAACTCTGCCCGATGAGCAGGTACATATTATCAATATATCCATTCCTGAGATCGTGCAACACAATGCCTGCTGTTGCTTTATAGATCACGGAATCAAGCTCCGTTGAATCGGCAGCCGTATTGTTCGTGGAATAATTATAAAACGGAAGCAGCTG
>NZ_CAMLGT010000188.1 GCF_946479605.1 uncultured Lacibacter sp. | reverse complement strand
AATAGTGATACGGCTACAGCTGAAAAAAACAGGATTTTTTTCATGATGTAAGTGATGTTTGATGTTTACAATTATTGGCCCCTTTAGGATGGAATGATATTTCAGGGGATTTGGAGGGAGACAGTAAAAATACGGTTATGAAATGAGACATACAACTATTCGCCTTTTAAAATGATAATAAACACATGCTGATTGATCTGTTGTTATCTTCACCCACACGATAAAATCTATCTCATGAATCATCCGAGTGAAATAAAATTTTTGGAAGGGCCGCAGAGCCGCTGGCGTGAATTTAAGTTTGCATGGAAAGTGTTACTGGAGTTTATAAAAGGTTACCGGAGTCTTGCATTTGTGGGTCCCTGTGTTACCATCTTCGGTTCGGCACGTTACAACGAAGGACATGAGTTTTACGACCTCACCCGTAAAGTGGGAAGTGAAGTAGCAAAGATCGGCTTCACGGTTATGACGGGTGGTGGCCCCGGTTTAATGGAAGCGGCTAACCGTGGAGCAAAGGATGTGGGCGGCCGCAGTGTGGGTTGCAATATCATACTGCCTTTTGAGCAAAATCCCAATCCTTATCTTGATGCGTGGGTGGATATCCGGTATTTCTTTGTACGTAAAACACTACTCATTAAATATTCCTATGCATTCATTTGCATGCCCGGCGGTTTTGGTACGCTTGATGAGTTGTTTGAATCCATCACACTCATACAAACAAAAAAGATCAAAGACTTCCCTGTGATCGTAATGGGCAAACAATACCACAAAGAAATGATGGAGCACGTGGCGTTGATGAAACAAAGAGGCACCATTTCGGAGGATGATGACCAGTTGTTTATTGTAACCGACTCCGTAGAAGAAGCAATAGAAGTGCTGCGTGAACGAAGTATTAAACGTTTTGATCTGAGGCCGGAAAAACCAAAACCATTTGCCTGGCTGTTCGAACGCAGGCATCGCCTTGGTTCATAGATCAGCGGAGTTACTTTCTTTCAAGAGTTGTGTCAACTCATTTGCAACAACCTGTTTGTACTGCTCAAAATCTGCAGCGGTAAACAATTGCCGGTAAGGAAATGATGTTGCAAGTGCAAGGGCTTTTTCAACACTTGCTTCTGTTTGCAGCAGCTGTGGAAACAACTGCTGTTGCTGCATGTAATGTGCAAGGTATTCCTGTTCCGGCTGACCGGGTGTGGGAATGAGTACCGCTTTTTTCTGCAGCTTCACCAGGTCCATTAACGTGGTGTAGCCACTGCGACAGATTACCAGTTCCGACATGCAGATTGCTTCCTGTAATTGTGCTGCCGGTAAATGATCAAATACGGTAATATGCCCGGGCAATTGCAAAGGGGTATTGCTAGTTGCAGGCAAACCACGTACAAGCAAAACAGTTTTGTTGATGGATGAAAGTTGCTCCAGCAGTTTTTCTTCCAATAAACTGCGTTGAGGTTCCGGACCGGATAAAAGGATGAGCAGATCATAGTTGATCGTATTGCTCACCGCTTGCATGCGTGATAATGCACCAAGATAAACCGGTTGTGCCAATGGCTTGCCGGGATGCGAAAGCTCACCTGCAAGATTGGGTTGCGTTTCAAAATCGGGTACCCAAACAGAAGTAAACTGTTTGATATACCGGTGATGGAGTTGCTGCAGCAAACGGTTCATCCATGCGCCCTTGCCTGAATGAATGAGCAGCTGGTGTGTGATGTAAACCGATGGAACACGCCTGCTGTAAAAGCCGGGCCTGTTATCGCTGATAATGAGATGAAATGTTTCCTGCTCCAGCACCTCATTAAGCCATTCATGTTCGTAACGTATGCTGGAAAAAATGCGGGGCAGTTGCCATAACATACTTGCAGCAAGCGATGAGCCGCTGCTGTACCTGATGTCATAACCTTTCAGCTGTTTTATGGTAATGCCGGGAAACTCCTTACCAAGCAAGGCAGCCACAGCAGCATCGGCTGCAAGCACAACTTCACAACCCTGTTCCTGTAACAAACGGACAAGCGGAACACAGCGGGTGGCATGCCCCAGTCCCCAGTCAAGCGGGGCAAGCAGTACACGTATGTTTTTTTGACCGGTCACCAATGAAATAACAATAATTGTGAGGGAAAGTAGTTATTTTACAAGTCACGTTTAAAACAAATATCCCATGAACCGTAAAAATTTTGTGAGTGTGCAGATGCAGCGTTCAACGAAAATTGTTTTTCTATTCTTGGTAACCATGTCACTGTTTTTCGGCAGTGGTTGCAGTGTGTTTAAAGGCGGAAAGAAAAACGATTGTGGCTGCCCCAACAAGAAAGGAATGGTGGGCTACTAAAACCTTCAAATTGCTATGAAGCGGAACAAGCGGCGTGATTTACTTGTGTTGCTCAACGAAGATCACCGGAGCAAAGAGGCTATTGATCATGAAGTGGAATGGCTGCATGATGTATTGTACCATATTGAAGAGCTGGATAATTTTTGCAAAGCACACGAACTCATTGATGTAAACCGCTACAGGATCTACGATAATCCTAATCGTGTAAAAAAAGCCGTCCTCCGCCAGTCAGCAAAAGCTTTTGAATTTATCAGTAATAAGAACTAAGAGGTTATAAAAAGTAAAAAGAGATAAAAAGGGAAGAGGTTACAAATCTGTAACCTCTTCCCTTTTTTATAACCCTACGTCTTTGTTATCTGTGTTTAAAAGCTGGAAGTACAGCATCTATCCTCTCTTTTCCTTCTTTCCCTTTTTAAACTCTTAACTTCTACAGAAACTTATCACCTTTATTCCGCTTCACTTCCGCTACATATTCCTTAATGGCCTGTTCTTTTTCTTTTTTGCAGATGAGCAATACGTCTTCTGTATCCACCACAATAAAATCATCAAGGCCCTGCAGCAGCACTAACTTTTTATGATCGGCATGTACCACATTTTTGGTGGCATCAATGATCATTACATTTTTACCCGCCACTGCATTACCGAAATAATCCTTCTCCATGTTTTCGTAAGCACTGTTCCAGGTACCAAGATCGCTCCAGCCAAAGGAAGATGGAACAACATATACGTTATCCGCTTTCTCCATAATACCATAGTCGATGGAAATATTGGTACACTGCGGGTAAATGCGTTCAATGGCTTCCTGCTCCTTTGCTGTATTGAAATGTTCTTTTTCTGCCACAAATACTTCATTCATCTCCGGCAGGAACTTTTCAAATGCTTTGATGATAGTCTTCACTTTCCATAAAAAGATCCCGGCATTCCAGAGGAAATCACCACTGGCAAGGAAAGTTTTTGCCAGTTCAAGATTAGGTTTCTCGGTAAAGGTTTTCACCTTGTACACACTGTCTGCCACCGGCATCGCTTCGTGCTGAATGTAGCCATAACCGGTGTTGGCATAATGCGGTTTAATACCAAGTGTAACAAGCGCATTGATGTTGTTTACAAAATCAAATGCATCTGTACAAACTTTGGTAAACGCAGGTGCATCCAGGATCAGGTGATCGGCCGGTGCACAAATGAGCAAACCATCATTGTTGATCTTGCTCAGCTTATGTGCAATATAAGCCACACAGGGAGCTGTGTTCTTGCGGCTTGGTTCACACAAAATGTTTTCAGCAGGCAGATCAGGTAATTGTTTTTTTACAATAGCAGCATATTCAGCCGATGTAACAACATAGATGTTTTCGTTTGGAATAAACTGCAGGTAGCGGTCGTAGGTTGCCTGTATAAGCGTACGACCCGTATTGAGTATGTCCAGGAACTGTTTCGGGTAAGCCGTACGGCTCATCGGCCAGAAACGGCTGCCGATACCCCCGGCCATGATGGCAACGTAATGATTCTTGTTCATGGTAGTAGTCAATGGTGAATGGTGAATGGTGAATGCAGTCTTCAAACTTGCCACTCTCCACTTACCACTCGCCGTTTTATTAGATCAATCCTTCTTTAATTAAATCGTGCAAATGTATGATGCCTGCGTATTTGTTGTTGCTGATCACCAGCAGTTGCCCGATATTGTTTTTCCGCATCAGTTCCATGGCATCAATGGCCAATGCATCGGCCTCTATCTTTTTAGGGTTTACGGTCATGATCTGTTCGGCCCTTACATCGTTCAGCGAACTGTTCTTTTCCAGCATCCGGCGAAGGTCACCATCAGTGATCACACCCAGCAGTTCGTCTGCTTCATTCACCACAGCTGTTGCGCCCAGGCGTTTCTTTGATATTTCAACAATCACCTCTTTCAGCGTGGCAGCAGGCAATACTTTCGGCTGCTCGTTATGGATATACAGGTCGGCTACACGCAGGTAAAGTTTTTTACCCAGTGCACCACCCGGGTGAAACTTGGCAAAATCCTCTGTTTTAAAACCACGCAATTCCATCAGGGCAACAGCCAGCGCATCGCCCATCACCATTTGTGCAGTAGTGCTGCTGGTGGGTGCCAGGTTGTTGGGGCAGGCCTCCTGGCTCACCGTGGTATCAACAATAAAATCGCTTTGTTTGGCTAAATAAGAATCGAGGTTGCCCACCATCCCGATCACCGGGTTACCAAAGTTCTTCACCAGCTGTGTCAGCACTTTTATTTCGGGGCTTTCACCGCTTTTGCTGATGATCATCACCACATCGTGCTGCAGGATCATGCCCAGGTCGCCATGAATGGCTTCCGCTGCATGCAGGTACACGGCCGGGGTGCCGGTGGAGTTGAGTGTGGCAACAATCTTTTGTGCGATCACCGCACTTTTACCAATACCACTCACAATCAACCGGCCCTTTGCTTCCAGTATAGCCTGGCAAATACGGCTGAAATCGTTGGTTAACAGAGCCGAAAGACCCTCAATGGCACCGGCTTCCAGTGCAATGGTGCGGCGGGCTGTTTCCAGCGGATCAATATGCTTTTTTACTTCCATTGGCGGGCAAACCTACTGTAATTCAGCAGAACAGAAAAGCAATCGGCACAGAAATACAGATGGCTCCGGCAGAAGAGCTCTTTGTGTAAAACATCCAGCTTATATATCAATAATATGAACTATCTTATCATTTAGACTTTTTTAGCAGGTTTTTGACGATTAGGGAAGAATTGGCTGGGCTCTTTTCAGTAAATTTGTGCCCCTTTCGCAAAAGCACCATCCGTGCTTTTCAGCATTACTTGCTTTAAAAATCCAAGTTTGTTAAACCAAGCGTGAAGGAATTTAAGTGATGGCAACAGCAAAGAAAAAAGCCCCTGTCAAGGAGGCAACAACAACAAAGACAAAGGAAACAGCAACCAAAAAGACGGCTAAACCAGCCACCAAAAAAGCAGCTGGCAAGTCTGCAGGTATTGACCTGTATGCGGCCGTGCAGGAGCATTTTGGTTTTGAGGGTTTCAAGGGAACACAGGAAGCGGTGATCAACAACCTGCTGGCAGGAAGAGACACGTTCGTGATCATGCCTACAGGCGGTGGCAAAAGTTTATGCTACCAGCTGCCGGCATTGGTGAGTGAAGGGGTGGCTATTATTGTGAGCCCCCTCATTGCCCTTATGAAAAACCAGGTGGATCTTGTACGCAGTTACAGCAGTAAGGATGATGTGGCGCATTTTCTCAATTCAACATTAACCAAGAAGGAAATAAAAGAAGTGCATGATGATTTGCTTACCGGCAAAACAAAAATGCTCTATGTGGCGCCTGAAACACTCACCAAGCAGGAGAATATGGAATTCTTCAGCGATCTGAAGATCTCCTTTTTTGCCGTGGATGAAGCGCATTGTATCAGTGAATGGGGGCATGATTTCCGTCCTGAATACAGAAGGTTAAAAGAAATGATGGACCAGATCAACCCAACTATTCCCATCATTGCATTAACAGCAACAGCTACTCCAAAAGTGCAGAGTGATATTGTGAAGAACCTCGGTCTGCGTAATCCCGATATTTATATTTCCTCGTTCAACCGGGGCAATCTTTACTATGAAATTCAACCCAAGATCAAGAAAGATCAAACGGTGAAAAGCATTGTGAAGTTTATTTCACAAAACAAAGGCAAGAGCGGTATCATTTACACCCTCAACCGTAAAACCACTGAAGAACTGGCCGATGTGCTGATGGCGAACGGTATTAAAGCCGTTGCTTACCACGCCGGTTTTGACGGCAAGCTGCGGGCCGAACGCCAGGACCAGTTCCTGAATGAAGATGTGCAGGTCATTGTGGCCACCATTGCGTTTGGGATGGGTATCGATAAACCCGATATCCGTTTTGTGATCCATTTCAACATACCAAAGAGTATTGAAAACTATTACCAGGAAACAGGCCGTGCAGGGCGTGATGGGATGGAAGGAAAATGTATCCTCTACTATTCGCACAAAGATGTGAGCAAGCTGGAACACCTCATGCGTGATAAACCATTAAGTGAGCGTGAAGTCACAGCCCAAATGATCCAGGAAACCGTGGCGTTTGCCGAAAGCTCTGTTTGTCGCCGAAAGATCTTGCTGCATTATTTTGGTGAAGAATACCAGGAAGAAAATTGCGGCAACTGTGATAACTGTCTGCATCCGAAAGAACAGATCGAAGCAAAAGACGAAGCAGTGATTGCACTCAAAGCCATTAAAGCCTTGGGCGAACGTTTTGCAACAGAGTATGTGATACCGGTCATCATTGGCAGGTTAACACCACAAATACAGATGTACCGTCATGATCAGCTGGCTGAGTATGGCAGTGGCAAAGAAAAAGACCAGCATTACTGGAATTCACTTATCCGCCAGTTATTGCTGCACGGGTTAATTCAGAAAGATATTGAAGAGTATGGCTTGCTCAAATTCACCAAAGCAGGTGAAGCCTTCCTGAAAAAGCCGAAGAGCTTTAAAATTGTTCTCAATAATTTATACGAAGAAGCCAATGCCGATGATGACGAAGGTGAAACAGCGGGAGGTGGGGCACTGGCCTCGGACGATAAGTTGTTTGAAATGCTGAAGGAACTGCGGCAGAAAGAGGCGAAGAAAAAAGGATTACCTCCGTTTGTGATCTTCCTCGAAAATTCGTTGCTGGATATGGCTACGCTTTATCCCACTACATTGGAAGAACTGGAAAAATGCCAGGGTGTAAGCAAGGGCAAGGCCATCCGTTATGGTAAACCCTTTGTGGAAATGGTGGCCAAATATGTAGAAGAGAACGAGATCGAGAAGCCCGATGAGTTTGTAATGAAGAGTGTGGTGAACAAAAGTGGCAACAAAGTATTCCTGATCCAGAATATTGACAAGCGCATACCGCTGGAGACCATTGCCAAAAACAAAGGCTGGCGCATGGATGAAATGCTGGAAGAAATGGAAACCATTGCTGCCAGCGGCACCAAACTCCGCCTCGATTATGCCATTGATGAATGGCTGGATGAATACGAACAGGAAGAGATCATTGATTATTTCAAAACCTGCAGCACCAGCGATTTAAAGATTGCCCAGCAGGAGCTGGAAGATGGCGGTTACAACTGGGAGCAGCTGAAGATCATGCGCATTAAATTTTTGAGTGAATACGGGATGTAAGCGAGCCGGTAGTTGTTAGCCGATAGTAGTTAGTGAATAAGCAATGGACAATGAGCAATAGGCAAGGAAGAAGCCGGTAGTTGTTAGCCGATAGTAGTTAGTGAATAAGCAATGGACAATGAGCAA
>NZ_CAMLGT010000187.1 GCF_946479605.1 uncultured Lacibacter sp. | reverse complement strand
TCTTCTGCCAGTAATTTTTGTACGGCAGTGGCATTATAGATCGAATGAAAATTGCGTAGGATGTTTGATGAAGCCGATAAAGGATGTTGTTCCCATGCAATCACATCTTTTACTGTAACCACCACACCATGCAGTTTGCCGGGTTGTTTACCTGCAGCACGTTGCTCATCCAATGCTGCTGCTCTTTGCATGGCTTCTTCCGGAAACACATGCAATAACGCATTCAGGTGGGCAAACTTTTTTGTTTGTGCCAGGTAATACTCAACAGCCTGTTTACAGGAAGTTGTTCCATTGAACAATTGCTGCTGGTATGCTTTTATGGTTGCAAAAGGATACAATGAGAAGAATCTCTTCAGAGTAAATTGAAGTAAAAAAGAAAATAACCGGGAAAGAAATTATTGCTTGTTCTGCGTTGTTTCAGAAGGAGTAGAGCTTTCTTCAATTTCTTTCCGCACAGTATTCTTAGCATCGTTAAACTCACGGATACCTTTACCCAAACCTTTCATCAGTTCAGGGATCTTACGACCACCAAACAACAATAAAATGATAATGGCAATGATGATGATTTCCTGGGTACCAAGAACACCGAGAAGTATGGGCTGAAAATTCATGATATAAATTTTAAGGAACACAAAGTTACAGTTATTTACAACGCAGCCTTGTAAAGAAGACATAAAAAAAACCTTCCAAAGGAAGGTTTCAATGCGTTTAATTTCATCGGGAATTAACGGATAAAATTCCTGCCGCATTTACCTGCTTTGCCGTTGGCAGCCTGGTAAGGACTAATGCCTCTGTTACAAGACATTAAAAACATTGTAATGACAGCGAGGGCTACTAATACCTTTTTCATGATCGAAACTTCTGATTTAGTTAATAATAGAGTAACGATTATTTCAAAAGGTATGGGATTAAGCGAATCTTTTTTGATTCAGGGTCTGTAAATATAGGAATCATATCCGGTAATAAAAACATAAAAGGGGAAAGTTTTGCTTTCCCCTTTTAGTAATATGCTTTCGAAAACGCTTATCTCATGCGCTTTTCTTTAATACGGGCACTTTTACCGCTTCTTTCACGGAGGTAGAACAATTTAGCACGGCTTACTTTACCAACTTTGTTCAGTTCAACTGAATCAACGTTAGGAGAGTTTACAGGGAATGTACGTTCTACACCAATACCGTCAGAGATCTTACGCACTGTAAATGTAGCAGTTGCGCCTTGACCCTGGCGTTTGATCACATCTCCACGGAAACCCTGGATACGCTCTTTACCACCTTCAACGATCTTGTAGTTTACAGTAACATTATCACCTGCTTTGAACTTTGGTTGTTCTTTCTTAGCAGTCAATTGCTCATGTACAAATGCAACAGCGGCGTTCATAACTCTTAATTTTTAGGACGGCAAAGGTAGGGGGTTTTTGGAGGAATTGGTAATTTGTTTCAAGGAATTTGGAAAAAAAGTTGATTCCCCAATTCCCAATCTCCCAATTCCTAATTACTTTTTACTATCTCGCCACGTTTACGGCTCTCTTTTCACGAATAACAGTCACTTTGATCTGGCCGGGATACACCATTTCGGTCTGAATCTTCTGCGCCATTTCAAAACTCAGTTTATCTGATTCTGCATCCGTTACTTTCTCTGCTTCCACAATTACACGCAACTCACGACCAGCCTGGATAGCATATGCTTTTTCCACACCGGGATAACCCATTGCCAGGTTTTCAAGATCCTTGATACGCTGGAGGTATTGCTGCATGATCTCCCTGCGGGCTCCCGGTCTTGCACCACTGATGGCATCGCAAGCCTGCACAATAGGAGAGATTACATACTGCATTTCCATTTCATCGTGGTGGGCACCAATGGCATTTACAACCGCCGGGTTTTCACCATATTTTTCAGCGAGCTTGGCACCAAGTAAGGCGTGGCTCAGTTCTGTTTCTTCATCAGGTACTTTACCAATATCGTGTAACAGACCGGCACGTTTTGCCAGTTTAGGATTCATGCCTAATTCTGAAGCCATGATGGCGCAAAGGTTGGCTGTTTCACGGCTGTGCATCAACAGGTTTTGACCGTAAGAAGAACGGAAACGCATACGTCCCACCATCCTGATCAGCTCTTTGTGCATACCATGAATGCCTAATTCAATTACTGTACGCTCTCCAATTTCCATTACCTGCTCTTCCAGTTGCTTACGGGTTTTTTCCACCACTTCTTCAATACGGGCAGGGTGAATACGTCCATCGGCTACCAGGCGTTGCAAACTCAAGCGGGCCACTTCACGACGAAGCGGATCGAAAGAAGAAAGAAGAATCGCTTCAGGCGTATCATCCACAATCAGGTCAACACCTGTAGCCGCTTCAATAGCACGGATGTTACGACCTTCACGGCCAATGATCTGTCCTTTTATTTCATCGCTTTCAAGGTTGAAAACGGTTACCGTATTTTCAATTGTCTGTTCAGCAGCCGTACGTTGAATGGTTTGGATCACGATCTTACGTGCTTCTTTACCAGCTTTAAGTTTGGCATCTTCAATAATTTCCTGCTGAAGTGCAAGGGCACGGGTTTGTGCTTCCTGCTTTAAACTTTCAACCAATTGGTTCTTGGCTTCTTCGGCACTTAAACCGGCAATTTTCTCCAGCCTGCGGATATGCTCTTCTTGGTGTTTTTCCAGTTCAGTCCGTTTCAGGTTCACCACCTCGATCTGGCGGTTGAGATTTTCCTTGATGGCTTCGTTTTCCTTAATCTGCTTATCAAGATTGCTTTCTTTCTGGTTAATGGATTGTTCTTTCTGGCGTGCACGGTTCTCACTTTCACTGATCTTACGGTTACGGTCCATCACCTCACGGTCATGGTCGGCTTTCAGTTGAACAAATTTCTCTTTTGCTTCAAGTTCTTTCTCTTTGCGGATGGTTTCGGCTCTTATTCCTGCTTCTTTTACAATTGATTGAGCCTGGGCTTCTGCTTCTTCCACCTGTTTACGTGTGTCTTTCGCAAAGATGAATTTACCTGCCACCACTCCAATTACGAGGGCGATGATTCCAATTATAGCGTATACAATTACGGGTTCCATTGTTGTTTGACTGGGTTTGTTTCTTACTGCAAATCGTTCCTTTCTATGGCGTTATACAAGTTCATAGTGGGACAATAGTGGCGAAAATACAGAAAAAAGAAGTAGGAAGCGGCGTAGTGCTTGTGCAGGTGCTAAGCCTTTGTTAATAGTTGGTCTTTATTTGTGGTTGTCTTGTTGAAGTAACTGGTCGATCTGCTGCTCAAGTTTCCGCAGTGCTTCTGTCGCAGCTTCCTCGTTTGTGCCATTTTCTTCTTTTGATGAAGCTGCTGTAACATCGGTAGCATACCAAATAAGCACCATTGCCACATAATCCTGCATATCCTTACCGGCAAAGCTTGTTTTAAATTCAATGATCTTTTCATTGATTATCTTGACCGTTTTTCGAACATGCTCTTCATGCTCAGGACTAACTTTTATCCGGTAACTCCTGTCGCCTATGATAATGTTTATGGGAATTAATGATTCCATCATACCAAAATATAAAAATGTTGTTATATATTAGAGCTTCGTAAAAAAGTCTCCTTATCCATCCGTTGCCAACTGAGAAAAACTCCCATTAATAGCCACAATTCAACCTCAGAAACATGTTCGCAAAAGTGAAACCACAAGTGTTCATTGATTCACTTACGCTGGAACTTTCTTCGCCGGGTGAGAACGCCGTAAAGGCCGTGTTGATAGATGAGAAAGGATCTGTATGCCGTAGCCTTGAATCAGAAGTATCTTCTCACCATTCTCTTATATGGGACGGATTAAATGACCTGCCTTACGGTGTGTACACCCTTGAGCTGCAACAGGGAAATGATGAAATGAAGATGCGTATCATTAAACGCATTTGAGTTTATTCCGAAAGCAGGGCAATACAGCGGTCGATCTCCTTTATAAACAGGTGAAGCTTCTTTTCCAGTTCCTTTTTTTCTTTATCGTCTAATTGCTGTTGCGATGCTTTCAGGATGGCGTTCTGCATTTCCAACACTTCTATTTCCTGCTTCTTGCCATATTGCTGTTCTTTCAGGGTAATCAATTCATCCTTCAGCTTTTTATTCTCCTTTTCCAGTTGCTGATGCTTTTTAACAAGCAACTGCATTTTTTGCTGGAGCGATTGAATATGGCTGTCAATAACTGTCACGATGAATTGAGTTGTTTGTGTTACTTCCTGATTTCAGCAGCAAATTGTTTTTCCAGTGTTTGAACAAGCGTACCCATCATTTTTTCTGTTTCCTTATCTGTCAGGGTTTTTTCATCGTCCTGGAACACAAAGTTGAGTGCCAGCGATTTTTTTCCTGCACCTATCTTTTCACTTTCAAACACATCAAACAACGAAACCGATTTTAAACGGCTCACTTTTGCATTCCCGATAGCTTTTTCCACCTCTGCATAACTGATGGCTTTTTCAATCACAATGGCCAGGTCACGCTCTACTGAAGGGAAACGTGTAATTTCCTTGTACTCCAGTTTTGCTTTTGCTGCCAGCTGCGTCAGCACATTCCAGTTAATGTCTGCAAAGTAAACTGGTTGTTTTATATCGAACTGTTTTAATTGTGCTGCATCAACAATGCCAACTTTTGCAATTACCTGTTTTTTTATTTTGTAATTGATAAGTCCGCTGAAACCTTTTTCTGCTTCTGCAATTTCAGTTTCAGCAGTTAAACCTGCATATTTCAAAATGCTGTTTACAACCGATTTCAAAAAGTAAACATCAACAGCGCTTGCTTTTTGTTTCCAGGAAGCTTCGGTGCTGCCTGTTGTGTAAATAGAAAGATGATCTGTTTCAAAATATTTTCCGGTTTCAGTTGTTTTGTATGTTTTACCAAATTCAAACAGGCGCAAGCTGCTGTTCTTACGGTTGAGGTTAAACGAAATGCATTGTAACCCGGTTTCCAGCATAGAAGGACGCATTACATTCAACTCAGCGCTGAGGTTGTTCAACATTTTTACTGTTGTGGTCAACACTTCTTCATCGTACCAGGCACTGTTGGCAATGGAGTTGGTGAATATTTCATTGAAACCCTGACCAGCAAGAATATTGCTGATCTTTTCTTTATAAGCAAAGCTGGTTTGATCTGCTTCTGTGGAAGGGGAAAGGGTAATACTGGTGGGGATTTCAACATTATCCAACCCATCAATCCGCATAATTTCTTCTGCAAGATCTGCAGGTAGTTCCATATCAGGTTTGCTGAACGGAGCCGCTACCCATATTTCATCAATCGATTCTTTGATCAGTTCAAACCCCAGTGATTCAAATATCTTCTTCACTGTATCGGGGTGGTAGTTTTTACCGCTGATCTTTTTAAGGTAATGATATTTTAAAGCGATCTGTTGTTTCTCTTTTGGTGCAGGATATACATCCACAATATCGCTGGCAATTTCACCCGCCCCCAGTTCTTTGATCAACAGTGCCGCACGTTTCAAAACATTTACAGTATTGCTGATATCAACACCTTTTTCAAAACGGGTAGCAGCATCGGTACGCAGGTTATGACGGAACGATGTTTTGCGGGTGGTAACGGGATTAAACCAGGCGCTTTCTAAAAAAATGTTCTTCGTTGTTTCTTTTACACCGCTTTTTGTACCACCAAACACACCGGCAATACACATGGGTTCTTCTTTATTGCAGATCATCAGGTCATCAGCACCCAGCTTCCGTTCTTTTTCATCAAGCGTAATAAAGGTTGTTCCTTCTGCCAGGTTCTTTACAACTACTTCGCCACCGGTAATGGCATCGGCATCAAACGCATGTAAAGGTTGTCCTGTTTCATGCAGAATATAATTGGTAATATCTACAATGTTATTAATAGGACGAACACCAATTGCTTTTAACCGTTGTTTCATCCACACGGGGCTTTCCTGCACGGTAATGCCTGAAATACTTACACCTGAATAACGCTGGCAGGCATTGTTGTTTTCAATATTTACTGTGATGGGTAAAGTTTTATTATCAACTTTAAACCCGTTGCTGAATGGCGATTTGAGTGTGTATTGTTTTTTATCGTGGAAGTTGAGATAAGCAATTACATCACGTGCCACACCTATATGGCTCATTGCATCCATGTGGTTGGGTGTTAAACCAATTTCAATCACCCAATCGGTATATGGCTTAAAATAATCAGCTGCTGCTGTGCCCGCTTTTACATCGGCCGGTAATATCAGAATACCTGCATGGCTGCTGCCTAATCCTATTTCATCTTCGGCACAAATCATACCATGACTTTCAAAGCCACGGATCTTCGCCTTTTTCATGGTAAG
This sequence comes from uncultured Lacibacter sp., assembly GCF_946479605.1. The sequence continues at coordinate 1,341 of NZ_CAMLGT010000187.1, read as the reverse complement.
AGGTTCGCCACTTGAAGGATAGATAGTTGTACCAACTGTAGCCACAACTACTTTTTGCCCGGCAGCAACATTGGGTGCACCGCACACAATTTGCAATGGTTCTGCTGCTCCCACATTTACAGTGGTAAGCGATAATTTATCGGCATCGGGGTGTTTCTCGCAAGTAAGAACTTCGCCAATTACAAGGCCCTGTAATCCTCCTTTTATTTCTTCGTATGCCTCCATGCTCTCCACTTCAAGGCCAATAGAGGTTAAAATACGGCTCAAACGTTCGGGCTCAACTGTTACTGGCAGATATTCATGCAGCCATTTATAACTGATCGTCATGCTGGGTGTAAACTTTATTCAGAAAGCTGCAAAGATAATTGATTGACTGCTTGACTGATAAATGAGTTTTAGAACTGCCAGAACCTTCGGTTTTCCTGCTTTTTTCAGGAAAAGGGCATATTGTAATCTGCAGCGTCCGGCCAAAAAAAGAGGCAACTATCTTTCTGCACAGGCTGTGTGGAAATGCATTAGGTCAAGGCGCAAAAAAAAATTAAATTGAGGATAAGCAGGCATGTTTGTGTGAATGAGTGTAAAAAACAGGTGGATAACTCCGAATTTAATGTGCATTAGGGTTGAAAAAATTATAGTACGGATTTGTTTTTGCTGGTAGCTGATTGTCATTTACATTCGTCGCCCTTGTTCCGGTAACAATTGCTTAACACAAAAAGTGTTTAACTTTTTTTACGAGGAAAGGAACCCAAATTAAAACATTGTCTGCCCAGGTAAACTATGGATCTTACTAATCTCAATAAAGACCGGAAAGCAAAGCGGAAAGCGCCACTTGATCTTTCAACAATGGTGTATGGAAAAGTTCCACCACAATCCAAGGAACTGGAAGAAGCCGTGTTGGGTGCTGTTATGCTTGAAAAAAGTGCTTTCGATGCAATCAGTGAAATTCTTCGCCCCGAATGTTTTTATGTAGATGCGCATCAGCGCATCTTCCGTGCCATGCAAAGTTTAACGGCAAAGAGTTTGCCGATTGACCTGCTCACGGTGGTGGAAGAGCTGAAGCAGAAAGAAGAACTGGAAATGGTGGGAGGTGCTTACTATGTAACACGTTTAACCAACACCGTTGTATCTACTGCAAACATTGAAGCACATGCCCGCATTATTCTTCAGAAATTTTTGCAGCGTGAATTAATCCGCATCAGTGGTGAAACCATTGGCGATGCATACGAAGAGAGTACAGATGTGTTTGATCTGTTGGATGACGCTGAAAGCAAGTTGTTTGAAATTACCAATAACTATCTCCGTAACAACTTCGATTCGTTTGATAATGTGTTGATCAAAACC
>NZ_CAMLGT010000186.1 GCF_946479605.1 uncultured Lacibacter sp. | reverse complement strand
GTTAATGAGTTAGGAGTTACAAGTATTATTTTATACGACAAGGAAGACCTTACGAAGCAAACAGAAAAGTTTGATATTGTCTTTGATGCAATTGGTAAGTATCGTAAACCTATATGCAAAAAACTTTTGAACAAACATGGAGTGTATAAGAGTGTAAATGGTTTAGACTATGCTTCGGAAACATTACAACAACTGCAACTGTTAAAAGAACTGTATGAAAAAGGAGCGTTGAAGGCGGTAATTGACAAAACATTTCAACTGGAGGAAATAACAGCAGCGCATAGCTATGTTGATACGGGACGAAAAAAAGGAAACGTAATACTGAAAATAAACGGATGAGAGTAACAGCTGCTACTGTGCTAACCAATTTAAGGTCGCTGCTTACTCAACATGTTTCGCAACAGCTTTTCGTAAGTTGTTTTGGAAAAGCAAATAGTCATTTCTTAACTTAAGTGAACGTGTTATTAAGGTCCGCCGGTCCACTTTTGCAGTATCATTTTTTAAAAAAGAACAGAAATGCAAAAGAAAATTTTATTCATTGGTTTTGTCTTAATGATGACAGGCGCATTACAGGTTAAGGCCCAGTATGAAAAACATGACAGTAGTTACAAACGCTGGTTTGCTGGCAGCACTGTTTTCTTATTGGGTAATTTGTCTACCACAAATCCTCCCAACTTTGTTCAGCTCAATGTGGGCTATCGTCTTACAGGAAAAGATGTGATTACAATAGAACCAAAAACCTGGAAGTATGCCTGGCCAAATGGTATTCATCCATTTTTCAACAAAGCATACGGAAAGCCGGAAGAAAAATTTCCCGGATATGTTCGTGAATATGGTGTATCCGTGTCTTACCAACGGTTTTTGTGGAAAGGTTTATATGCTGAACTGAATGTAATGCCCACCTGGCAAAAATTTGTGGATGAAGACGGGAAGAAAATTGACAAAGGATTTCAGATATTCAATACTTACCGTGCCGGGTATCACATCAAACTTTTTAAGGACCGGTTTTTTATTCAACCATCCATTGCCATTACCCATCGTGCTTACCACACAGCGTTGCCTGATGGATTTAAACAGTTAGATGATAAGTGGTCGAAATTTGTCATAGGAGAACCGGGGTTTCATTTTGGATTTAACTTTTAATTACTCATTACCCAAAGCTAAACAGGGGGGCGTTGCGTATTGTCGTCGTTTTCTTTATTACATTTACTTGTAACAGCAGCGAACTGTTAACAGGTATAGCGTTGCCAAGTCCTGATCTTGTCGAAGGATTAAGGTTGGCAACGCTGTTCAAGCATCTGCTTGTTTTATTTATTTGGTTGAACGAATGGCAAACTATTTACTTAACGGCCAGGAAACAGACAGAATCATATTCAGTGCAATTGATATGTCCCATTTTGATCAATGGCTGGAGTTTTTTAAAACACCGGAAACAACTCTCCACTGGATTGCAAATTATGAAGCACCAGAAATGGAGTGCAGGAAATGGTATGAAAAACAGTTTAACCGTTATGCAACAGGTAGTGGCGGCATGAATGCGCTTATTGAGAAAGCAAGCGGCCGGTTAATTGGTCATTGTGGTTTATTAAAACAAACGGTAGATGGTATTTCAGAACTGGAGATCGGGTATTCACTCTTGCCGCAGTTCTGGAACAGGGGTTATGCAACAGAAGCAGCAAAAAAGTGTAGGGAGTATGCATTTGAAAACAAACTGTCCGGTTCTCTTATTTCTATCATCAGTTTAACCAACCTGCCATCTGAGACTGTAGCAAGAAAAAATGGAATGACGCTGGATAAAACAACTTTCTACAACGGAAACGAAGTAAATATTTTCAGGATCAAACAAGAAGAGTGGAGATAGTAAGCTGATCCAGGTATCTTTTTCAATCAACAACTCATCACTGCATCACAAATCATTTTTGAACTGACGAAGGTCAGTTGCAAACAGGTTTCCTGTCATTCCATTGTGTAAAGGAAGCTTGCCAAGCCTTAATAGCTTTGCTCACCGTAATTCCAGGTTGTAAAGAACCAACTGTTTTATTTGTCACATCTTAAACGCAACAGGCAACCTGTTACTGCCTGCTATTTGTTATATGAATTATTCTTCGCCGCACAGGTTTCATATTCCTGTTATGGGATTGGCCTATACTGTTGACAGTCCCATTAAAGTTGCACGCTTTGGTATATCATCGGTTATTTCAATTGTGGAAGACCGTTTGATTGAAATGATGCGCAGGCATTATTATCAAACGGCCAATCTTCCTTATACACCCATTGCTGCGCAGGAAGAAGATTACAGGGCAAAACGCATTGCCGATTATCTCAATCTTGTAAATACCATTGTGCAGGAGCAGGTGGAGAAGCTCAAGACAGCTGCGTTTGAAAAAGGATCGGAGATCATCAAGTATTTTGAAATGCTGCCCGAAGACAGTAAGCTGAAACAACTGTACCGGCAAATGATGAAGATGAACAACGAGCCGGAAAAAGAACAGCTGGAAAACTATTTACGTTCGCAGATAGTGCCGGGTAATATTGATGTAAACATCATGACTAAAGTTGATCGTGAAACGTACAACAAAGATGGGTTGTTGATAGAAGATGGATCAGAAGCTGTGGCTGCATTGCGTGGATTTGTACAAAGTAATCTCCGCAATTCATCGGTGATCTTTTCTGCAGGCATGAATCCACGTTTGTACAACTATCTCGAAAGCTGTAAAGAATTAGACGCAAATGAAGAAGGCCTGTTTACAAAGAAGGTGATTGTGAAAGTGAGCGATTATCGCTCTGCATTAATTCAAGGAAAGTATTTGGCGAAGAAAGGTATTTGGGTAAGTGAGTTCAGAATTGAATCGGGTTTGAATTGTGGTGGACATGCATTTGCAACAGAAGGTTATTTACTGGGGCCGATACTGGAAGAGTTTAAAACGAAGAAGGAAGAACTTGCCAATACGTTGTTTGAATTGTTTCATGCTGCGCAACAGAAAAAGAATAACCGCAGCTTTGATGCAGCGCCTGCCATTATGTATTCAGTGCAGGGTGGAATAGGTACAAGTGAAGAAGATGAATTTCTGCATAAGCAATACGGCATACAAAGCACCGGCTGGGGCACACCGTTTTTATTAGTGCCCGAAGCAACAACAGTTGATGAAGAAACCATGCAACTGTTATGTGCAGCCAAAGAAAAAGATGTGGTGCTGAGTAACAACTCGCCGCTGGGTGTGCGGTTTCATTATTTAAAAGGAACAAGCTCGGCAAAGGAAAAAGCGGAACGGATCAGTAAAGGAAATCCCGGAAGCCCCTGCACGGAGAAACATTTGTCGTTCAATACCGAGTTTACCAAAGAACCTATTTGCACAGCATCAAAAAAATACCAGAAGCTGAAGTTGGAACAATTGCAAACGCTGCAACTGCCGCAACAGGAATATGAAAAGCAGGTGCAGGAAGTGCTGGATAAAGAATGTTTATGTGTGGGGCTTAGTAATTCTGCTGCCATTAACTATCAACAGACGTTTGTAAAAAAGCTGGAAGCCGTTACTATTTGTCCCGGCCCCAACATTGCCAACTTTTCCAAAGTGGTTTCGCTGCAAACCATGACCGATCATATTTACGGCCGTGAAAATATTATGGAGAATAAAAGCAGGCCGCATATGTTTATTGCGGAACTGAATTTATACATGAACTACCTGCGTGAGCAACTGGCAGAAGCGGCAACTGTTGAACAGGATGCAAAGAAGAAAAAATACATTGCCTCGTTTTGCCAGAACCTGCGTGATGGTATCAATTATTATCGAAACCTTTCTGCTGTTGCAGTAAATGGGAGAGAAGCGTTTGATGCAGCATTGCAGGCAACAGAAGAGGAGTTGAATGTGTTGATGGGATGATAATAGCTGGCACCCCTTTTCAAATCTATTCTTTATACGGTACCGTAGCCGGCGATTGATTGAACAGGATCAGCACCTGGAATAGTTGTGTTGTTGTTGCTGCTTCAGGATCATCGCCCTGTGTAAATGCGTTTGATTGATGAAACGGCGAATCTTTTTTATTTAACAGAAACAATACTGCTTTACTTACGTTGAAATAAGGTTCCATCAGCTCGTAGTTGTTTACCGGTCCGGATAAAGAACCATTGCTTACTTTCAGATTGATGTATGCAGGTGTTTTACCGCTGCTGTCTGTTTTGTTATTCCTGTTCGGTATCATTGCTTCGCCGCCATTGTAAATACTTGTCAGCGAAACCACACCTTTTACTGCATTTGATTTCACAAGAATGGCTGCAAATCTGGGGTCGCCAGGTACATCAAACTGTTTTACATGAAAACTTCCCATAAAACCGAGAATCTTGTGATCCATTATGCCGTAACGCTTTTTAGCGTATAAGAAATTCTGGTACATCACCGAGTCACGCAGATCGTTACGTTTACTTACAGCGATCTGTAACCGTTGGTTGATATTATCGAGCAGGTGTTTGGTATCTTCAAAATCTTTTCCAAGATGTTTTTTGTAAATGCGATCGTTGTTGATAAAACTGCTGTAAGCATTGTTGAACTTTTGTATAAGCACTGCTGCTGTATCCTTTGTTGGTTGCATTGATGTAAAGTAGTGTTTTAAACTATCGGGTAATGTAGCATGCAGGTTACGCTGTAGATACAGCAATGCATCACGGTAAGCAAAATCAAGATCAACAGTAATGATCTGCAGTTTGTTTTTTGCAGGCAGTTGTAAATTGAAACTGTACAGTTTTTGGAAAAAATGAAACAGTTGTTTATTAAAGTAAAATGTGTTGGGATGGAAATGAAAGAAGCTGTCCAGCAACTTTTCATTTCCTGTCTGCAAATAACGGTTAAGGTACAGCTGATCAAGAAACCCCAGTTCCAGTAAAATATACTTCAGCCCCACGGTTTGCTGCAGGTGTTTAATCAGATCAAACTGCAGTTCATTGTTGAACTGCGTGCCATGTCCTTCGCCCACCAGGAATAACTGGTTCTGCAAAATACTTTTGGTAAACACTTTTTCTGCGTTGTTAAAACCAGTGTTCCATGTTGCATGATTTTGCTGCAAATAATCCCGTGGCTGTTGCGTATTCTGCGCAGATGCAAAACAACATAAGAGTAATGCGCAAAGCAGGAGAGTAGTAAACTGTTTCATTGTAAGGTTAAACTGATAAGGTTTGTTCCGCCTGTTGTGGATGCGTAAACATACAATGATGTTTGTGACATATTTATGTGATTTCTATTGACGGCAGTGGAAATTGACAGTAAAGCTTGGCAACCCTGTGATGTATTTCATTGTCGCATAGGAAAAGCGCATTAAGCAAAAGCCCCGACAATAATGTCGGGGCTTTTGCTTATGATTTTAATCTGTAAACCGTTTTAATCACGGTTCAGACAATTAAATATCAATCGCCTCACCGTAAGCAGCAGCTGTTGCTTCTTTCACAGCTTCACTCATCGTTGGGTGCGGATGCACGGAGTTGAGGATCTCATGGTAAGTTGTTTCCAGTTTACGGGCAACAACCACTTCAGCAATCATATCAGTAACACCCATGCCAATCATGTGTGCACCGAGGAACTCGCCGTATTTCGCATCAAAGATCACTTTTACAAAACCATCGGTTGAACCGGCAGCACTTGCTTTACCACTGGCAATGAAAGGGAATTTACCGACTTTCACTTCGTAGCCTGCTTCTTTGGCTGCTTTCTCGGTGTAACCTACGCTTGCAATTTCAGGGGTGCAATACGTACAACCGGGAATGTTGTTGTAATCCATTGCTTCAGGTGTGTGGTGGTATTTCTTTTCGAGGTAACCAATGTGTTCAGCAGCATTGATACCTTCTTTACTTGCCACGTGTGCAAGCGCCTGGCCTGGGGCACAATCGCCGATGGCATAAATGCCCGGCACACTTGATTGCTGGAATTTATCTACAACAATTCTTCCTTTTTCTGTTTTAATACCGCTTTCTTCCAGTCCAATATTTTCAATATTGGCAACCACACCGGCAGCGCTCAGCAGAATATCTGCTTCCAGCACTTGCTCACCGGCAGCTGTTTTCACGGTTGCTTTTACACCTGCACCTGAAGTATCCACTTTTGTTACTTCAGCGCTGGTCATAATGGTAATACCTTTTTTCTTGAACTGTTTTTCCAGTTCTTTCGAAATATCTTCATCTTCCACAGGTACCACACGTGACATAAATTCAACAATAGTAATCTTAGTGCCCATGCTGTTGTAGAAATCAGCAAACTCAACACCAATGGCACCACTGCCCACAACGATCATTGATTTGGGTTGTTGCGGTAAGGTCATTGCTTCACGGTAGCCAATGATCTTTTTACCATCCTGCGGCATAGCAGGCAACACACGGCTGCGGCCACCTGTTGCAATAATGATATATTTTCCTTCAACAATGCTTTTTGCACCATCAGCTGCAGTTACTTCCAGTTTGCCCTTTCCGGCAATCTTTCCGTAACCCATAATTACATCGATCTTGTTCTTCTTCATGAGGAAGGTTACACCTTTGCTCATTTTGTCGGCCACACCACGGCTGCGTTTTACCACACCGCCAAAATCGTGTTGTACATCAGTAGCAGAAATACCGTAGTTGGTACTGTGCTTCATGTATTCATATACCTGCGCACTTTTCAACAAAGCTTTGGTTGGGATACAACCCCAGTTTAAACAAACACCACCGAGGCTTTCTTTTTCCACGATTGCTACCTTAAAACCAAGCTGAGATGCACGGATAGCAGCAGGATAACCACCGGGGCCGCTACCAAGAACAATAACGTCGTATGCCATATCTTTTATTTGATAATTGATTAATGGATAATTGAAAAAAACAGATCGGCTGCGAAGGTAACTTAAGTGAAGGAAATAGCAAAAGGCAAGAAGCTAAACAGCCGTTAGCCGATAGTTTGTAGCCCGCAGCCTTTAGTTGTAAGTAAAGCCAGAGGTTGTTTTTATCACTCGCTACTAACCACTACCTACTATCGGCTTTCTTTTAGCTTTCCTCTAACACAAATCGTTAAAACATGGCTGCATATTTGACTGTGGAAAATAAACAGCAGCTCAACACGTTAAGTTGCTTGTCAAGATTTACATTTGGCTGCCGGTAACGATTGCGTGCCGGCTTTACTAAAACCATTGAACAGATATGAACTTTTTTCTTCTACAGGTGCAGAATGCAGTTGATACGTTAACGAATGCTGCAGCACAGCCCGTTCCAAAAAAAGAAATGCATTTAATTGATGTGATGATGCAGGCAGGATGGATCATGATCCCATTGCTGCTGTTAAGTGTTGCCACTATTTATGTGTTTGTGGAGCGCTGGCTGGCCATTAAGAAAGCAACAGAAGTGGATGGTAATTTCATGAACATCATCCGTGATAATATCCTCAGCGGAAATGTAACTGCTGCACGCAACTTTGCACGCAATACACAAAACCCGGTTGGGCGCATCATTGATAAAGGTTTGCAGCGTATCGGCAAACCTATCGATTCCATTGAAAACAGTATGGAAAACGTGGCGCAGCTGGAAATGTATAAGTTGGAGCGTAATGTGAATATTCTTTCGGTGATCTCCAAGATCGCTCCCATCTTTGGTTTCGTGGGTACACTGGTGGGTTTGATGCAGTTGTTCTTTAATATCAACGCAA
>NZ_CAMLGT010000185.1 GCF_946479605.1 uncultured Lacibacter sp. | reverse complement strand
CTCATGGAGATGCTGTTTTCGTTTTTATTCACAAAACGCTGGAGCGAAATACTGGTGTCGGGCAATATCATGCGGATGTTCTTTGGTAATTCTTCCAGTTCCAGGTCGGCAGGAAAACGAATAGTGGTAAACATGTTGTAGTACTGGATATAGCCAAATTCAATATCGGTAAAACGTTTGTCCGATAAGAAATCGTTCTTTTCAAGTTCCATTAAAAAGTTGGGTGAGTAAAACATGTAATCACCACTGCTTGTAAGTGTGCCCTGGAATTGAATAAGATTTTCTAAGGGCAGGCTGTCGTTCTTTTCATTCTTGTATGTAAGTGAATCGAATTTAAATTCAGGATGTGGCTTTGAAAAATAGTCTTCCAGGTAGCTTTTTTCACCTCTGCGTAATGACCGCAGGCGTTCTGTTTTTGCATATTCGTAGGCGATAACATTTGCACTGCCGTTTATTTTTCCTTCTTTATTTATTTCAGCAAGTATAGAAGCTACAAGGCGGAAACGATGTTTGATATCGCCTAATGTAATAAACTGCCCCAACTCTTTGTCAACAAGATAGCCTTCCGTAAACTGAACATCCCAGGGAACAAGAAACGGAGGATTGCTGTAGTTGGTGGCATCAATGATATAAGGTGTCTGATCGATCTCAGCATATACATACACATCATTAAACTGGTAAAGGAAAGGGTAGGTGCCGTTTACTTTACCATTGTTTCTTGTGCTCACAAGAACAGGAAAGGCTTTCAGTCCGGCATCACGCAAAAGGCTAACTAATAACAAGTTCATATCGCTGCTGTTGCCACTATGTTTATCCAATGCATTTTTTATTCCTTCATCGGTCCAGAAAGATGTTTTGCCATTCCATGTTACTTCTTTCTTTACATAGTTCAGAATTGTGATCAGTTTTTGATGAGGGTCTGTTATTGATTTCAGCTCATTTGGCAGAGGTGTATTTTTATACACATTCTTTTTGATCTGCAAACCAAAGTCTTCGCTTTCCAGTAATTGTTCAGTAAGTTTTGGCCATGTGGTCATACGTGGCTGACCGTTGATGGAACGAAGCTGAAAATCGATGCGTTGCAGGTAATCCTTTGCACTGCTCATGTATGGTTCGCTGTCAAGACCCGGAATGTTCGTCATAACAAAACGCTTGGTGGCATTAATGCCTTCTGTTGTTTCTTTTACAGGCAAAGTACGTTTGATCATGTAGGTAAATTCCAAAGCAGAAGGAATTTCTACATTGTACTCGCTATAGCGAACGGGATATGAACGTTGAAAAGTCCAGTCTTCAATTTCAACATAATTACGTTTACTGTCTTCAAATCTGAATTCAATAATGCTTCCCACTTTTACATTCGGTAATGTAAACACCATCATTTCACTTTCGCTGCCAAGCTTTTGTTCCATCACCGATTTTTTTTCCAGCTTGGTTACTTCCACTTCGCCATTTGCATTGAGATTGAACGTATGTCCTTCAATATTGCGGATGCGGTGACGGTTACCCACACTGTAATATGGTAAGCGAACATTGGCTAACTCGATTGCTTTTTCGTTCAGAATTTTAATACGGACCCGTTTGGTGGTTTCATTTACAAAATCAGAAGATGTAAAGTAGTAACGCACCTGCGCTACATCCAGCAAATATTCGGCAGTTGCTTCTTTATCATAACTGCATTCTTTAATTGCAAATTCTTCTTTGTCAATTTTCCCAAACGATGGAATTTTTTGTGCAGAAACTTGTTGGCAAACGGCAAGCAGGAGCAGTGCAATGATGCGTTTCATGTTGATGTGAGTTTTTTAGGTACACAATGTTAACTATAGAAACGCAATTGCAGGGGATTATATATAAAAAAAGTTCCCCCATATTTCAACAGAATAAGGGGGAACTCTTATCGAAAAAAGAAGCGATTAATATTGCTCTAAACCGCTGAAGAAAAAGCTTCCTTCAATTTTTGCGTTGTCATCACTGTCGCTTCCGTGTACTGCATTTTCACCAACTGATGTTGCATATAATTTACGGATGGTTCCTTCATCAGCATTCGCTGGATTGGTTGCGCCGATAAGTGTGCGGAAATCGGACACAGCATTGTCTTTTTCAAGGATAGCTGCGATAATGACACCACTGCTCATAAACTCAACCAGCTCGCCAAAGAAGGGGCGTTCTTTGTGTATAGCATAAAACTCGCCTGCTGTTTCAACAGTGAGTTTTGTTTGTTTGAGGGCTACGATGCGGAAACCTGCTTTAATAATTTTGTCTAAGATAGCACCGGCATGACCATTCTTCATTGCATCGGGCTTGATCATTGTAAACGTACGATTGCTCATGATTTTGTTTTTTGCGCCGCAAAGATAGGGAGGAAGGATGAAGTGGAATTGGGAATTTGTAATTGGAACGAAGGCCGCTGGGAACTTTCCGAACCAATTCCTGCATTCCATTTACCAATTCCCCCGTTTTCAACTGCCCCAATTCCCCTACATTTGCAACCGCCTGTTATGCAAGCAATAAACGAATTATACCCCTTACTGAACACTCCTGCAAAGGTTGTTGTCACCACACATCAGAAACCCGATCCCGATGCGATGGGTTCATCGCTTGGGCTGTATCATTTGCTGGTACAGTTAGGGCACACAGTTCAGGTAATCTCCCCAACAAACTGGGCTGCTTTTCTTGACTGGATGCCCGGTTGTGAAAAAGTGCTGAATTACGAAATAACCATTGATAAGAGTAACACAATTATTAATGAAGCAGAATGGATATTCTGTCTCGATTTCAATGCGTTGAACCGTATTAAAAAAATGGGAGCTGTGGTGGAAAAGGCTACGGCTAAGCGGGTGCTCATTGATCATCACCAGGAACCACAAACAGAAGTGTTTGCATATGGCGTGAGTGATGTGACCAAAAGCTCCACCTGTGAAATGGTGTATGATTTTATTGTCAACAGTGGTCATGCCGATAAGCTAAACCTTGACATGATGAAGTGTCTTTATGCCGGTGTTATTGGCGATACGGGTAGTTTCCGTTTTGCTTCGGCATCTGCAACCGTATTTGAAATGGTCGCCGATTTCAAACGTCGTGGACTTGAACATACAACCATCCACGAAAATATTTATGATAATTTCCTGGAAAACAGGTTCCGTTTTATAGGGCACGTGCTCAGCAACCGCATGGAAGTTGATTACCAGCTAAATACAGCGTTGATTTGGGTGACCAAACACGACTTGCTCCGGTACCAGATCAAAACCGGCGATACGGAAGGGCTTGTAAACTATCCGTTGGGCATCCAGGGCATAAAACTGGCCTGTATTGTGATAGACAGGGATGAGAAAAGAAAATGGAGCTTCCGCAGCAAAGGTGACTTTGATTGTAATACTTTTGCCCGCACCCATTTTAACGGTGGAGGACATTTTAATGCAGCCGGTGGCGAAACGGACGATAGTCTTGACGATACCATAAAGAAGTTTAAACAAGTAATTCAACAATATCAATCGCAGTTAGAAACGTTTTAAAAACAAACAATGAAGACAATTCAATCAATTTTTGTAGCCATGCTGGCCGTAGTGGTGCTGGCAAGTTGCGGAGGCGGCTCTTTTAAGAAAACGAAAGGCGGCTTGCTGTACAAGATCGTATCCGGCAGTAAGGGCAAGAAGGTATCTTCCGGTAAATTCTTCGAATTACAATTTGGTGAAACAAGCTATAAAGGTACTGACAAGGATACCTTGCTTTCAGATCCTGCAATGACTGGTAACAGCCAGATCGTTCCTTTTGATTCCGTATCATTACCAGCCGACTATTATGCAATTTTTGCACAGATGTCTGCAGGCGACAGCGTGATCATTCGCCAGTCAACTGACAGCATCATGAAAACAAGCCAGGGCATGTTACCTCCGTTCATTAAGAAAGGTGGTTTCATTGTAAGCCATTTCAAAGTACTTGAAGTGTTGAACACACAGGAAGAAGCTGAGAAAGCTGGTATGGCTATCATGCAAAAAGCAAGAACAAGAGATTCTATCCGTTCACTGGATCAAATTAAGAAGGACGATAAAGTGATTGCTGAACACCTTTCAAAAAACAACATCACTGCTACTAAAACAGCAAAAGGTGTATATGTATTCATTTCTAACCCAGGTGCAGCAGAAAAACCAGCTGATGGTCAACAGGTATCTGTTAAGTACACAGGTATGAGCTTTGATGGTACTAAGTTTGATTCAAACGTTGATTCTTCATTCGGTCATCTTGATCCTTATGTATTCGTTATTGGTCAACAAGGAAGTATCCCTGGCTTTGAAGATGCTGTGAAGCAAATTGGTAAAGGTGGTAAGTTGAAAGCATTCATTCCATCTGCACTTGCTTATGGCGCACAGGGAAGTCCTCCCCGTATTAAGCCGAACGAAAGCCTCGTGTTTGAAATTGAGTTGTTAGATGTAACAACTCCTAAACCAGCGGCTCCGCCAACAGCACCTCCGGCTCAAAACAGCAAGCAATAAGCTAAACACACAGCATAATAGAAATAGCCGCAACCAACAGTTGCGGCTATTTTCATATAAGCAAAGAATGATTATGCGTTTTGAAGTGCAGTAAATAACGTAATTGTTTCAGTTGCTTCTTTTACATCGTGTACACGTAAAATAGTGGTTCCTTTGGTAAGGGCAATGGTATTTAATACAGTTGTTCCGTTCAGTGCTTCATCAGCAGTAATGTTTAATGTTTTCCAGATGGTGGATTTTCTGCTTAGTCCTGCAAGCACTGGTAAATGAAGCACCTGCAATGCTTCCATTGTTTTCAGCAGTTGAAAATTATGTGCAATGGTTTTGCCAAAGCCAAATCCCGGATCAATGATGATGTCTGTAATGCCTGCAATTTTGCAGGCGTTTGTTTTCTGAATAAAATAATCAACAACCTCTCTTGTAATATTATTGTAAGTGGGGTTTTGCTGCATTGTATCAGGATTGCCCTGCATGTGCATGGCAATAAACGGAACCTGTAGTGCTGCCACGGTTGAAAGCATGGCAGCATCCATATCGCCAGCGCTGATGTCGTTTACGATATCAATACCTGCTGCCACCGTTTCTTTCGCCACTTTTGCATGGTATGTATCAATTGAAAGATAAACAGAAGGGAAAGCCTGCCGAATTGTTGTAATAACCGGTAAAACACGTTCCAGTTCTTCATCTGCAGTAAGTCTTGTACTTCCGGGGCGTGTACTTTGTCCGCCAATATCAAGGATGGCAGCACCATCGGCAATCATTTGTCCGGCACGTTCTGTTACTTCGGTTTCGTTAACACGGCTGCCGCTGTAAAACGAATCGGGTGTAATGTTTAAAATACCCATTACAACCGGTTTGTCCAGCAGCAATAATCTTCCTTTGCAGTTGAGCGTGTACATCTTATTTTTGGGAACTTTAGATCAGTCAACGAATTAACGAAACAATTTTCAACCTTTCATGAATACAATTGCTCAATATAACAAGGCTGTGCAGGAATGTATGGATGTGTTTAAGAAGAAGACAACAGACTATGGCACATCGTGGCGTGTGTACCGTACCATTTCTATTGTTGACCAGATCTATATCAAAGCAAAACGAATCCGTACCATCCAGGAAAAGAAAGAACAGAAAATAGGCGATACCATTGCATCGGAATTCAAGGGTATTTTGAATTATGCTGTAATGGGCTTGATACAGCTTGAACTGCCGCCAAGCGAAGGCGAAGAATTATCAGTGGAAAAAGTGATGGAGCTGTACACCGGAAAGATCAACAAGGCAAGGGAGCTGATGCTTGATAAAAATCATGATTATGGTGAAGCATGGCGTGAAATGAGCCAGGAAAGTTTTGTTGACCTGATGCTTGCAAAACTGCAACGCATCCGCCAGATATTGCAGAACGATGGAAAGACATTAGTGAGTGAAGGGATTGATGCCAATTATTATGATATGATCAATTACGCAATTTTTGGTTTGATATTGATTGAAGAGGGAACGCACAAAGGGTAGTGAAGTACGAGGTGCCAAGTTTAAAGTACGCCCCTCTGATGTATTCGTCTGACGGTGAGGCAATAGCTTTATTTTGGATTTCAGATTGACGATTGCAGATATCTTTGTCAGTTGCGTATTGCTTATTAACAATTGCCTGTTCACTTTTTACAATTCACAACATGAATAAATCGCTTACAATTTCCCGTTGGTTAGTTGGTATACTTTTTATTTTTTCCGGGTTGGTGAAAGCCAATGATCCACTGGGATTAAGTTATAAGATGCAGGAGTTTTTTGAAGCCTGGGGCATACAGGGCTTTCATGACTATACATTGGTCATGTCTGTTCTTATGAATGCATTTGAAATTATTGCTGGCGTGGCGGTGATTGTTGGCTGGCGAATGAAGTTGTTCAGCTGGTTATTACTTCTGCTCATTTTGTTTTTTACATTCCTTACAGGTTATGCATGGCTGGCAAAAAATCCTGACGGCACAGCTAAGTTTGCATCCTGCGGTTGTTTTGGCGATTGTTTGCCGCTTACACCGCAGCAGTCGTTCCTGAAAGACCTGCTGCTGCTTGTGCTGATAGGGTTTATATTCAAATACCGTAACGCCATCAAGCCTCTGTTTAAAAGGGAAATTGTGAATGCGGTATTCGTTTTTGATGCGTTGGTGCTGGCTTCTGTTCTGCAATGGTACACGTTAAAGTATTTGCCTGTAGTTGATTGTTTGCCGTTTAAAAAAGGAAACAATATTGCCGTGTTGCGTAACATGCCTGCCGATGCTGTTCCCGATAAATACGAATATGAATTTGTGTATGAAAAAGATGGTAAGCCGCAATCCTTCTCCATGAAAAATCTTCCTGACAGTACATGGAAGTTTGTGGAACGGAAACAGACGCTTGTGCAGAAAGGAAAGAACAATGAACCAAAGATTAAAGACTTTGACCTGAAAACGGCAGATGGTGCCGATGTTTCATTAGAGATACTTGAACAAAAGGGTACTTATTATTTACTGTTTATTCAAAATTTCAATAAACTGAAAACATCGGATGCCTGGGTGAAGCAGGCAAGCAAACTGGCAAAAGAACAAAAGCTGATTGTTATTACCAGTATGCCGGATGTAGCAAAAGATTTTTTGGCCTCCGATGTTATTCTCAGCCAGGTGCAATTATTGAGTTGCGATGTAACAGCTATTAAAACAGCTGCAAGAGCCATTCCCACAATGTATAAAATGAATGGTCCAGTAGTGGAAGGCAAATGGAGTGCTCCTGATTTTACTGAAGCGAAATAACCGATCTTTAAGAGGTGGCAATTTACTTTCTCCGCAAACAGTTTTATGGATTGCTCGTGTTAATGGGCGTGGTTACCGTTGTGTTCTGGATGTTCCAGGGTTTTGGTGATCCTGCACGTTTGGTGATGGGGCAAACAGGCGACAGTGCCACTATCAGCAACATCAAAAAAGAGTTGTATCTCGATCAGCCAAAGTGGAAGCAGTTTGTGTTGTATGTAAATGATGTATCGCCCATTGCTATCCATTCCGTTTCAGAAATTGAAAAGAAACAGCTGAAAGGATTGTTTATTGGCGGCGAAAATAAACTGGCACTCAAATGGCCTTATCTGCGTCGCAGTTATCAAACAAAAAAACAAGTGGGGGAGTTGTTAATGGAAGCATTGCCCGGCAC
>NZ_CAMLGT010000184.1 GCF_946479605.1 uncultured Lacibacter sp. | reverse complement strand
AACGTTGGCCTGTGCACCACGCACATACTTCCACTGGCTTTCCGGTAACTCTTTGGGAATAGGCTCATAGGTATATACTTTCTGCACTGTTGTAAAACCACCGATGGTTACTGAATCTTCATTTGCTGTTTGCTTATGATCGAAATACATGTGGCTGCCGGGTGTCATGATCACATAATGATTTTCTTTTGCTGCAGCAATACCACCTGCTTCACCACGCCAGCTCATTACCTGTGCATTGGGTGCTAAACCACCTTCCAGAATCTCATCCCAGCCAATGATCGTTTTACCTTTTGCATTCAGGTACTTTTCTATACGTTGAATAAAATAGCTCTGCAGTTCATGTTCATCTTTCAGCTTCAGATCTTTCATGCGCTTCTGGCAATTGGGGCATTGCTTCCAATGTGTTTTCGGACATTCATCGCCACCAATATGCACATACTTCGAAGGGAAGAGTGCAATCGTTTCATCTAATACATTTTCAAGGAATTTGAATGTTTCTTCTTTACCTGCACAAAACACATCATCAAACACACCCCATGTTTCCTGTACAAATTTCACACGGCCCTTTTGTGCTTCCTGTACAGTTTTCAACGAAACCATGTTTAATGGAATAGCGGTTGTTCTGTTAGGAAAACAACTCAACCATGGGTAAGCGGCAATAGCAGCACTGCCATGGCCTGGCATTTCGATTTCAGGTACCACTTCAACAAAACGGCTTTTTGCATAAGCAACTACGTCTTTAATTTCCTCCTGTGTATAGTAGCCATCATGCGGTTTGTTATCGTTGCCTTTGCCGGGATAACGGCCAATAATTGTTCCGTTACGTTTGCTGCCAATGCTTGTTAATTCAGGATATTTTTTGATCTCAATACGCCAGCCCTGGTCTTCTGTTAAATGCCAGTGAAATGTATTGATCTTGTGTAATGCGAGGTAATCAATATATTTTTTAATAAACCAAACGGGTTCGTAATGGCGGCCAACATCTAGATGCATGCCACGGTAGTCGAAACGGGCTTTATCAAATACCTGCACAAATGGAATTGCAACTGCACCGTTTTGCTGAACAGGCAGCAATTGAATAAATGATTGTACCGCATGGAAAGCCGACTCATTGAAATTTGCTTCAATACGAACACCGCTCTTGCTTACGTTTAAACGATAAGCCAGTGCACCATTTGTGGGCATACGGGTTGAAGAGAAAACAATATCAGCTTTGTTACTGTTTGATTTTACAAGATCAATGTTGTAATACTTTTTAAGGTATTCGTTAAGATAATTTGTTACAGAAGAAGCCTCTTCGCCAGCGGGGAAATTGCTGCTCCATGTGATTTTTTGTTTTAACGTGTAAGTACCTTTTACTGGCTGTTTCACTTCAAAAGGCTGTGGAATAATACTGATGTCCTGTGCCGAAACAAGAAGCGTACAACAGGCAAGCATAATCGATAGAAACGTTTTCATCTGCTGAAATTATTGTTTTATTAAAAACGTGAAAGGTATTGATTTTGGTTGAAAGAAGGTTTAAGGTTACCTGATCTGTTCAACCGTTTGCACTACTATAAATTTGTTAAAACAGGAAATATCAGCCACTGAATTTTCTTTCAGCAATTACCTGCCATTTACCCGGACTTAATTTTAGTAATGAAATTGTACTGGCTTCAAAAACAGCTTTGTAATTCTTTTGTGCAAAATGTTCCCATGCTTTATTAAAATCGCCTGGCTTAATATCCCTGTTGGCAATGGTTACATGCGGATGAAAGGGGCGGTCATCTGGTTTGATGCTGTTGTGAAACGGAATAATAAAATGATCTTCTGTTGCTTTGCGTAATGCACCCAGCTGATGATTTTCTTCTACAGCAATAAAAATAACACGGTTGCTGAAATGCGAAAAACCATTTAATGCAACAGAGAAAGCTGCTGTTGGTGAATGAAAGCTGTTCAATGTGTTGATCAGATCATCTTCCTGCTTATGTTCTAACCAAAATGGGGGAATGAGTGTAATGTGTGCTTCCGATTTTAACGCCACTGTACAGCCAAACATGTCACGCATCCATTCTTTGTACTCCTGGATCTTTTTATCAATTATATGGGGACATAATACAGCAATATAATACATGCTGTGATTTGGTTGCGGTTTAAACATTGCTGATCTTTTTAAAACAACTTCGGAAGTTCATTGATGAAAGTTACAATGCTCATCCACAACATAACAGCTACCACCAGCCAGCCGCTCCATAATAACCATTGCGGATGTTTGTAGTGCGTAAGTTTTCTTTTCATCATTATCCATAGCATTAAGCCTAATGAAAACGGGAGGATGAAACCATTTAATGCGCCTGCTAATACCAATATAGCAATTGGTTTGCCCAGCCAGAGAAATACCAGTGTGGAAACAAGAATAAAAACGATGGTTGTCCAGCGTTGCTGTTGTTCAAAAAAAGGATTGAGTGTTTTTAAGAAACTCACTGAGGTAAATGCTGACCCGACAACAGATGTAATGGCTGCACTCCATAATACAATGCCAAACATTTTGTAACCGGTTTCTCCCAGCACCTGTTGAAATACCGATGCTGCAGGGTTGGATGCATCAAGTGAAAAACCTCTGCTCACCACACCTAATACAGCAAGAAATAAAAGGATACGCATGAATGCAGTAAGAATGATGCCGCTTACCGCATTTTTCTTTACTTCCTTCATTTGCAAAGTAGCCTTGTCTTCAAGCAAACGATGCGCCCCTGCAAATGTGATATAGCCGCCAACTGTTCCGCCCACCAATGTAACAATGGCTGTTAAACTAATGCTTGAAGGAGCAAATGTACGTCTTGCCACTTCGTTCATATCAGGTGCAGAAAAGACAGCCACATATCCTGTGAGCAGCAGCATTAAAATACCCAACAGTTTTACAAACAGATCCATTGCCTTTGCCACATCTTTCCATAAGAAAATAATAACAGCAATAGCAGAGCTGATGATGCTGCCGGTTTCAACACTTATAGGAAATAAAATATTCAATCCCAAACCTGCACCTGAAATATTGCCGATGTTAAATGCCAGTCCGCCAAAGCAGATGAGAATGGTGAGTGCATGGCCGCTACCGGGAATCACTTCGTTCGCCAGTTCCGAACCACGTTTGTTGTTGGCCGTTAGTATTTGCCATATGTTGAGTTGTGCAACAATATCAATGAGGACAGAGATAAGGATCACAAAGCCCATGCTGGCAAGTAGCTGCTGTGTAAATACTGTGGTTTGTGTAAGAAATCCGGGACCAATGGCTGATGTGGCCATCAGGAAAGCTGCACCTGCGCCTTTGCCGCCCAACATTCGGAATTTATTTTTTACGGATGCCAATGCCTTGCAGTTTTAATGTGTGTGAAATGAGTTGGGCAAATGCTACAGCATGTGTACCATCGCCATGCAGACAAATGGTATCAGCAGTTAATGTAATTGTTTTATTGTTGATGGTTGTTACAGTTTGTTGATTGATCATTTGCAACACATGTTGTATGGCCTGCTGTTCATCGGTAATAAGTGCATTTGCTTTTGTGCGTGGCGTTAAACTACCATCGTCCTGGTAGGTACGGTCAGCAAATACTTCGTTAGCTGTTTGTAAACCAATAGCTGTTGCTTCCTGTATGGAAACGCTGCCGCTTAAACCAAACAACACAAGTGATGAATCAAAATCCATCACTGCCTGTGCAATAGTGGCGGCAATAGTTTTGTCTTTGGCCGATTGGTTGTACAAAGCTCCATGTGGTTTTACATGATGCAGAGCAATACCATTTTGTTTGGCGATGGTATCAATTGTTTTCAATTGAGCATGAATGCAATCATATAGTTCAGTTGTAGAAAGCTGCATTTCGGTGCGGCCAAAATTTTCTCTGTCGGGCCACGAAGGATGTGCGCCTACTGCTACATGATGTTGTTTGCATAACTCAATTGTACGATGTATTGTCTGTTCATCGCCTGCGTGATAGCCGCATGCAATATTTGCACTGCTGATGAGCGGAATGATCTGCTCATCAGTTGTCATGCCTTCGCCAAGATCGCAATTGAGATCAATTGATGTCATGTTCTGTTATCGTCTGTATCAGTATAAGCAGTTATAACTTTGATTGCAGGATAGCTGCTGTCTTTTTTAATTCCTTCTGTTGCTGCACATACAGTTCTTCTGCTTCCTGTAAACTTACAATTTGAAACTGAATTGTATCAGTTGGTTTTTTCTGCGCCAGTATGGAAAGATCAACAGCACAAACCTGTGCAATACGTGGATACCCTCCAACAGTTTGCGCATCAGCCATCAATAAAATCAGTTCTCCTGAATCTGTTAACTGAACAGTGCCTTGCGTTACGGGTGATGAAATGATATTGCAGGATTGATTGGCCGCTAACGCAGCTCCTTTTATACGGTAGCCCATGCGATTGCTGTTGGCAGTTACAGTAAACGATGAATTACTGAAGAATGTTTTCGCCTCATCAGCAAGAAAATGCCATTCAGGACCTTGCAACACCCTGATGATTGTTGTGTGTACAGCGGGTTGAACAGGAAGTTCAATTGCTGCACCGGCTTTCAACACATTTAATAATGATTGTTGTAATGGAGATAGTTTATTGAGTTGCTGTAATTCATCTTCTTTTTTCAGTGCTCTTCCATTCACTCCTCCGGCTTTTAATAAAAGGTCAGTAGAGCAGCTTCCCAGGAATTGTTCTGCCGCAAAACCTCCTGCCACTGCCATGTATAACCGAAAACCAGGTAAGGGCTGTTTGCAACTTATAACAGTGCCTGCTGAAACAAATTGCGGTTGCTGCAGCGGAATGGAAACATCATTGATCTGTGGTTGCAATCCTCCGCCGGCAAACGCCACAACTGTATCTTTCAAAACCCGGAACCGGTGAGGCGATTGTGTGATCTCAAGTACAGCCATTGAGGTGGTATTTCCAACAAGTGAATTAGCAAGTTTAGGAGCATACTCATCCATGGCTCCGCCCTTGCTGACACCATATTGCAAATAACCTTTACGACCTGTGTCTTGTAAGCTGGTTAAAAAGCCGCATTGTTCAATATGTAAAATGGGAGTAGGCATTCTGATCAACTCTCTGCAGATTTTTTTATTGTTGATGACAACGCATAAAACTCCGGCAGTGTTATTTGTTTAAACTGTATTGTATCGCCAACTTGTAACAGGAACGGATTTTCAGATGAACGGTTGAATAATCGAACTGGTGTTTGCCCGATGATATTCCAGCCGCCGGGTGTAGCAAAAGGATAGATAGCAGTTTGCTCACCGGCAATAGCTACCGAACCAGGTGCAACAGTCAACCTTGGTTGTTGTTTCCGTTGTGTAATGATGCGTTTATCCAGCTTTCCTAAATAGGGGAAGCCTGGTGTAAAACCCAGCATATACAGCCTGTATGTTTTTGAAAGATGAATACTGATCAGTTCTTCTGTAGTTAATTGCAATTGCTGGGCTGTTTCAATAAGATCAGGTGCCAGCGTTTCATCATAACAAACCGGAATTTCAATCAGTCGTTCAGTTTGTTGTTGCGTTTCAGTTACCGGCTGTGTAAGCAAACCGGAAATATATTGCTGAACTGTACTGCTGATGCTGTTTGTTGTTTCGATCAATTCGGGTTGAAAGTGTATTGCCAACGAAGTATAAGCAGGTACAGCTTCGGTAAAACCGGGAAAGGGGGCTTGTTCAATACATTGTTTGGCATGCATTACCTGCAAATGCACATCTTCGCTGATCATGTTATCAAACATGAGCAGCATCACCGATTCGCTTAAACTGGTAAATGTAAATGATCGCATGCAGTATGAAAGTACGAACTAAATAAAAACGCCCCTGATGAAAGGGGCGTTTTTACTATTGATACATTGATGATGATTAATCAGCAACGGTGATCTTGATGAGGTTGGTGGGCAGATGCAGATGAACAGGAGTGCTTCCTGTGTTCACCACAATATCACCCGGATTTAAAAATCCTCTTTCTTTCAGAATGTTGATCTGGTCGCTGATGATGTCATCCACGCTGATCTCTTCTGAATAATAAAATGCACGAACACCCCAGCTTAAACTCAACTGGTTTACCAGTGTACGTTCTTTTGTAAAGATGAACAATGGTGCTTTCGGACGGAAGCTGCTCAACATAAAACCAGTGTAGCCGCTCTGCGTCATACCAATGAGTGCTCTTGCGTGTACATCCTTTGCAATTTCGCAGGCGTTGTAACAGATCGCATCACTCAGGAAAGAAGGAGAGTGGGGCTGGGGTTTCAGATCTTCTTCACGATCATAACGGTAATATGTACTTGTTTCTACTTCTTCAATGATCTTGCACATGGTTTCAACTACCAGTGCAGGATGGTTACCGGTTGCAGTTTCACCACTCAGCATCACAGCATCCGTTCCTTCCATTACCGCATTGGCAACGTCGGTAATTTCACTGCGGTTTGGTTTTACACGATCGATCATGCTTTCCATCATCTGCGTTGCAACAATAACCGGTTTTGCACGGTGGATACATTTGCGGATGATGTCTTTCTGGATCAACGGCACTTTTTCAACAGGCATTTCAACACCCAGGTCACCACGGGCAACCATGATGGCATCACTTTCAATGATGATGTCACGGATGTTTGCTACTGCTTCCGGTTTTTCAATTTTTGCAATGATCTTGGTTTTGCTTTTACGCTCATCAAGCTTATTACGGAGTATAATGATGTCTTTTACATTACGCACAAACGATAATGCCACCCAGTCAAGTTCCTGGTCAATAATAAAATCAAGATCAGCAAGGTCTTTATCTGTTAATGCAGGAAGAGAAATTTTTGTATCCGGAAGGTTGATGCCTTTTTTAGATGAAAGCTTCCCGCCCAATGTTACCTGTACCTGCACATCGTTGCCACGTGTAATACCCACCACTCTTACCTCCAGTTTACCATCATCAATCAGGATGATGTTGCCTGGCTTTACATCTTTATGCAGGTTAGGGTATGAAACATAAATACGTTCTTTATTGCCAACCAGTTTTTCATTGGTAAATGTGAGAATATCACCTTCAGCCACATCAATACCACCATTTTCCATTTCACCTACACGTAGTTTAGGTCCCTGCAGATCGCCCAGGATAGCAATATTGTAAGGTTCATTTTTATTGATGGTGCGGATATGCTCAATGATCTGCGCTTTATCTTCATGTGCGCCATGCGAAAAGTTGAGACGGAAAACGTTTACACCGGCTTTCACCAGTTCAAGCAGTTTTTCGTATGTATCGCAGGCTGGGCCCACAGTTGCAACAATTTTTGTTCTGTGGCTCATGTGTTTTTTTCCTGCTTCCTTATCCATTTCTGTATGCAGATATTTAGCTACACTTTTTGACATAAAGGGTTATTTGAAGATTTTAAGTTCTGATTTGGTTATTTATTCAACCGCATGGCTTATTTGCTGTACGGCTGAAATGCGGGTGAGTTGTAAAGTTAACAAACTATGAAGCCGGATGAAAACCCGGCTTCAATTTTATTAGCTGGCGAGGATCTTTACGATCTTCATCCATTCATCGCTGATACGCTGCTTGGCTTTTACAGCTTTGTCAAGTGGCGTAAAATGAAGTTTATTATTCATTATGCCGATCATGGTATTGTGCTTGCCTTCAATTAATGAATCAACTGCTGCATAC
>NZ_CAMLGT010000183.1 GCF_946479605.1 uncultured Lacibacter sp. | reverse complement strand
GTTTTTATCCTGCACAATTCCCCAGTTTTGGCTGCCGGCATTGTACTGCTGTTTGGAATAGTTTACAATATTCGGAATGCCAATAGTATTCTGCGCATGCAAAGCATTGCAGAGAAAAAGGAACACAAGCAAAAGCGGCCGGGCGTAACAATTGAGTTTCACCTTGTCAAGATAAATCATCTGCTGCTAACAGAAACAGCCGCTGAACAAACAATGAAGCCGGACAACACGAATGTACTTCCTGAAGCTGTCCGTAACATTTATCACATACCATGATACAGATCATCAATACTTTTGCACTAAATAATTTTATGGCTACTGTAAAACTCACCACAAAGGATTTTAAAGACAGGGTTTTTAATTACGAAACAGAAAAGGAATGGAACTATAAAGGTTCACTGCCTGCAATCATTGACTTTTACGCCGATTGGTGCGGCCCTTGTAAGATGGTGGCGCCGGTACTGGAAGAATTAGCTGCAGAATATGAAGGAAAACTGATTATCTACAAAGTTGATACCGAAGCAGAAATGGAATTGGCTTCTGTATTTGGTATTCAAAGTATTCCTACTTTTTTATTTATACCTGTAGGTGCGGATCCGATGATGCAACCCGGAGCATTTCCTAAAAAAGTGTTCAAAGAAATTATTGAGGGACATTTAGTGAAGAAAGAAAAAGCAGCGGAAAGTAAGTAGTCAGTGGTGAATGGCAAGTGGTAAGAACATGTTCTTGTTCACTCATCATTCATTACTCATTAACAAAGGCAGTTCCACAAAAAAGGTGCTGCCTTTTTGCTGTTCAGTAGTAAACCATATTTCACCTTTGATTTGCTCCACAATACTCTTGCACATTGCCAGGCCAAGGCCTGTACCTGATGTTTTGGTCGTAAAGTTGGGATAGAATATTTTCTCCTGCAGATCAGGACGAATACCTTCACCATTGTCCTGCACAGATACCTGCACGGTTTCCTGCTTCAACTCTACGGTTACCTGTACTTTTGCCGTTTCATCAGCAGGCGCTGCTTCAATGGCATTGCGGATGAGGTTTGTGAACAAGCGGTTGAGTTGTGTTTTATCGGCCATTACAAAAGCTGTTTCAGCATTTGTGCTGAAATGAAGCTGTGCATTTTCCTGCATGTTAAATAAACCTACAACTGATTGTACCGATTCAGAAAGATTTACTTTTTCAAGCCGCGGATTACCAATGTTTGCAAAACTTGAAAAGTCAGATGCAATGTTCGAAAGGTAATCGATCTGTTCCACCAATGTTTTTGCCACACTCTGCGAAATACTTTTTGCATCAGCCGAGTTTGAATCAACAGCTTTTTGCAGGTACTGAATACTCAGCTTCATGGGTGTAAGCGGATTTTTGATTTCGTGTGCTACCTGTCTTGCCATTTCACGCCATGCCCCTTCCCTTTCACTACGTGCAAGCAGGTTGGCACTTTCTTCCAGCTGTTTCACCATGCGGTTGTATTCCTGCACCAGCTCACCAATTTCATCATTACGGTTCCAGACAATTGCTTCGTTTGTTTTACCCAGTTTTATTTCCTTCATTTTTTCGCTGATGATGGCGAAGGAATTGGTGATGCGGCTTGTTACAAAAAAAGCGATGAGGCCTGCAATGAGGAAAATAAATGCATTCAGGTTAATGAGTGTTACAAGAAAGTTGGATATCTCCTGTTCCAGTTCGTTTTGTGATGTGAAGTATGGAATATTCAGGTACGCATAAGGCTGCCCTTGTTCATCACGCACGGGCACATAAATACTCATGTATGATCTGTTGCCCACTTGTTCATCTTCTACCGTTTGCACAAGGTATTCCCTTGTTAATTTATAATATGCCAACGGATCAGATTTCCTGCTTAACAATCCTTTGTTGTAATAATAGGGCTGCGATGAGATACGGAGATTCCCTTCCGGGTCATAAATATTTACATCCACACCATGTATCTCCGAAATGCGGTTCACCTTATTTTGTAACTCACGTGATGAAGCATCATCATATACTTTCAACACATCATCAAATATTGCATGATTGTTCAATGCTGCTTCCACTTCTGAACGCATAATACCGATGGTGCGTGAAAGACGTTCTTTATTGATACGGCTGTGCCGGTTAATGAAAAAGAAAATGGTTGATGCACCAATGATGAGGAATGAAAAAATACTGATACCAATGATAGTTGTGTGTACCTGTGTGCGGAAAGTAAGCTGCAAATGCTGTTTCCACTGGCTGCGGTTAACACCCAAGCGTAGCAGATATTGTACCATTCTGAAAATGGCCAGCATTAACAGGAACACACAAAACAACCAGGCAAATAATGTAATGGACTCAAGCAAATTATTTTGCGGTTTGGTAACTACCACCGTAAGGTTTTTTGATGCTGAATACCATAGTTCCAGGTAGCCATTCTTTTTTATTCTTGTATAGGTTGATTTGTTTTCCTGTTCCTGATTTAAGTGAATAGGAAAAGGATAATCATTGGCACTCGTGATGAGCTCTTTGTTTTTATAAATGGCATAGGCATACGTTGGTGCATTATCGGGTAACAGGTTGAAGGATTTGGAAAACAGCTCGGGATAAAATTTTTCATCGGAATAACGCTTGGGTCTTGATACAAGAAAGATAAACCCGGTAAGCCTTCCTGTTTCCCGGTCCACCACTTCTTTACGTGCTATATAATAAAACCTGTCGAACGATTCTTCGTAATACTGCCAGTCACGCACACTGGTGGGCCTGCTTTGTAAATTATAAATGGTATTAAGCGTGCTGTATGCTGTGGAATCAATATTATACAGCGGTTGTTCCAGTTCATTGAAGGCATAGATCTCTGTATCAAACTTATTGAGATAGCCTGTAAAACTTTCACTCACCAGGCTGTCTTTTAAAAACTGGCTGCTGCCCTGGTTAGAAAAACGGTAAAACTGTTCATCCAGAAAATCGCTTCTGAAATTGCGCAGTGCAATGTTCAGCAAACTTTCCGCAGAAGGATCGGTTTGCAAACTCAGCTTCTCTGCCATACTGGTCAGCTTCAACCATTGCTTTCTTCCATTTTCACTGATGAGTAATGCTGTAAGTGAAACAGAGAAAAAGAATAACCAGAAAATAGTTTTTCCTGTTGATGGCAAAAAGCTGAGCTGCATGCGGCGGCTGCTGAATAAAACTGTAAGCAACAACAACCAGCCAAGCAATGCCAGGTGATACAATACCAGTGATGAGCTGAGTGTAAATGTAAGATACAGCAACCCTGCAATGGTGATCATCAGTATCTGTATCTGCAGTTTGTTTTCGCTGTAGCGTTTCAAAAAACCAAACAGCCAGTCAACAAGCAGGAAGTAATTCAAAGCAAGAGAACCAAGAATAAAGAAGCCTGCAAAGCTGAAAATATTCAGGCTAAAGATATTGGTTACATCAAATGATATCTGCGAATCGGCAATAAGACTGCGGACAATATTTCCAAACAGAATGGTTAAACCGAAAATAAGAACCGTTGTAATGATAAGTCCCACCTGACGGTTAAACCGAAAAGGAACAATGACCGCTGTTTTTCCATAACGCCGGATAAAAAGCAGTACCCACAACAATAAAAACGAGTTGATCAACAGATCGCCCAATGAACGCAAAATACTGTTGGATCCATATACAGCAGGATCAAACAGATCAAACTGGCGGAGATTTAACGGAATGGGGAAATAATAGCTTAATACACGCAACAACAGTATGGCCATTACTAAAAACAACAACCCAATGCTGAAGGAATAACGCATAACCAGTGCTGCCGCTGCTTTGTGTAACAGCATTAAAAAACAAAACATTGCCATGAAGCGGAGTAACACCGTCATTTTATTTAACGGTTGCGGAAAATTGCTCTGTTCTTTTAACCAAAACAAACCTGTGCCATCTGTTGCCTTTACCTGCAATGAAGATTGTTCCAGATCGCTGATGGAATAATATTTTTCAATTCCATTTACGTATGCAAATGTGTTACTGAGATAGTTTGTGGTAACAAAATAATTCCACTTTACAGGTATCAGTGCCATGGCATAGCACGACGATTTGTTGCCCAGCTTTACTGTTTGTTTATAAACAGTATAATACCCGTTAATGAGTTGCTCAAACCAAATACCATCGGCCCTTTGCCATAGTTCATTGGTAGGTAAAATGGTTTGTGTATTCCAGAATCTTGTTTGAAAACCATCACTGCCATCGGAAGCAACAAAAATGAAATAATCCTTTCCTACAAGTGCTCCTACATCATCCTTCGATGATTTTCCCTGCTTGAGGCGCAGCAGCAGCGAAGTATCTTTTAAAATCCCTGCAAAATCTTTTTCCCTGCGATTGATATTCTTCTGCAATGCTTTTTTCACCTGCACAGGTGCAGAAGTGTACGACCAGTAATATTGAAACAGGTAAGAAAATGTAAGTAACCAACCGGCCAGAATAAGCAGGTAGCCATTTTTATTAACAAAGCGGCGGATGGTTGTAATGTGGTTCAAGATATTATTGCGATTCCCTGTTTTTTTGTTTGATGCGGTTCCAGATATCATCCATCTCTTCAAGGCTCATGTTTACTAATTGTTTCCCTTCGTTCACAGCCTCCTGTTCCATTTGTGTAAACCGCTTTATAAACTTCTGGTTGGTGCGTTCCAATGCATGGTCAGCATCTATCTGCAAAAACCGTGCATAATTCACCAATGAAAAGAAAACATCACCCAGCTCCTCTTCCATTTTATCATGCTCGCCGGTGTTCACCACTTCTTTCAATTCATTGATCTCTTCTTCAATTTTAGCAAACACCTGTTCTTTGTTGTCCCACTCAAAACCCACTTGCTTTGCTTTTTCCTGTATGCGAATGGCTTTTACCATAGAAGGTAATCCCTTTGGCACACCGCTCAATACAGAAGTTTTTCCTTCTTTCATCTTCAGCTTTTCCCAATTGCGTTTTACATCTTCTTCGTCATTCACTTTTATATCGCTGTAAATATGCGGATGGCGGGCTACGAGTTTATCACAAATGCCATTGATCATTTCCGGTATTGTAAACTGTCCCTGTTCTGAACCGATCTTTGAATAGAAAACAATGTGCAGCATCAGATCGCCCAGCTCTTCTTTTATGTGTTTCCAGTTTTCTTCTGAGATAGCATCCGTAAGCTCATACGTTTCTTCAATCGTGAGCTGACGCAGTGTATGGATCGTTTGTTTTTTGTCCCACGGGCATTGCTCCCGTAGTTCATCCATAATTTTTACCAGACGAAGAAAACTATCTGAAGTGGCTGTATCCATATTCTAAATATTAAATGCAGAGAAAATTAAAAATCCAGTGAAAAGGAAAATAACAAGAATGAAAAAGATGAAGTTAAGAAGAATGTATTTGATGATGGTTTTAGCCCTGCCCTGCCCGTAGTAATTACGCATGGCTTTGTACAGGTAAATAAAGAAGCATAAAGAAAGTGCTACCTGCACCCAGATAAAAATGCTCCAGCCTGTTGTATTGCCCAGTTTGTTTGCTGCAAAATAAATGAGCAGTAACAGGAAACAGAAAATATAATAATAGATACTGAAGATGCCATGATTCACAAAATTGAATTGCCTGCGTCTGCGTACATACAGTAATGATAAAATAAGTGCAAACATGGGTAACGATACAAAGAAGATAGTAGGCAGTTTATGCAGAAATACATCGCCAATGCGGGCAAATGCAAGTCCCGGTGTTTTGCCATACTTTTCATTGATGGCTGCTGCTTTCCTGTTGACCATTGTTCCAAACCATCCATCCCGTTCATCTTCCGGTAATGACTGTTGAATGGAATCATATACTTTAACCGATTCAAACTTCCCATTAAAATCAAATAAGGTTGGTGGCTTTTTCCTTTTAACGGTATCGCCTGCCTGTGTTGAATCTCTCTCCTGTGCGTTTACTTTTATCAGTGAATCGATCAATCGCTCATTCAACTGATCCATCCTGTTGAGGTTACCTACCGTATGCCTGGCAACACTGATCTCCCCGGAAACAAAGTTGACATCAAAATTTACATCACTGTCTTTGAAACGTTCTTCCAGTTTGGCATAGCTAACTGCCACCGCACTATCATCGATCTTAAACAGCGAAAAGAAAATGATAAAAAAGAAAGCCGATGTAAACACATACATCCGTACAGGGTTCATGTAACTCATTCTGCGGCCACGTGCATACTCAGCAGGTAAAAAACCGGGGCGGAACAATACATAACGGATCGCCTTGCCAAACTTGCCTTCAAAATGAGTGATGTCGTTAAAGAAATGAACCACCAACTCCCATGCCGATTCCCTCGGTTCAATATTCTCCTGCCCGCACACATGACAATAACGGCCAAAGACCCTTGCATTACAGTTCAAGCAATTTTTTTCTTTCCGTTCCTTGCCGTGCGACATATATCCTGTGTTTTTGCTAAAAATAAAAAGATTCACCCATACGTTTCTCTTTTCAGAAATATCTTTGCCCCACATGATGCACAAACTACTATCCGCTGTTGCTTTACTGGCCTTGCTGCCGTTATTAAGCTATAGCCAGTTCTACCAGAAAGACATACTTGGTACCCGCCAAACCATGGAACAGATCAAACAGTACAAAACAAATAAGATCCGCAAAGTGGTACTGCAATCATTTGAAGGAGGTGGTGAACCTGTGAAAGAATTTGTTTGTTTCCAGGAAATAAGTCCTGCGTTTAACATCATTAAAACATACACACAAACGATCAGCACCATGCAATCGGTATTGGTGAGCCAGTTTAATGCCAAAGGCCAGCTGATACGCAGTGCCGACAGCTCCACCTCTACGTTGAATGTTTCAACCTACATCTATGATGCTGCAGGAAGGCTGGCAGTAGTGGAAAATACATCGCAGGCCTATGCGTATAAAACAAAAGAAACGGTAAAGCATCAGTACAATTATGATTCAACAGGTTTTCCTGTTTCGATGTTGCAGATAAAAAACGGCACCGATACAACGGTTGTACAATTTAAACCCGATGAAAAAGGCAATGTGGGTGAAGAGATCATTTTGGCAAAAGGCAAACCCACGCAAAACTGGTATTACTACTATGATGAAAAGAATCGTTTAACAGATGTAGTGCGTTATAATGAACGTGCCCGCCGTTTGCTGCCCGATTATGTGTTTGAATACAATGAACAATCGCAGGTTTCACAAATGATCTCTGTGCAAGCAGGCAGCAGCGATTATGTAACCTGGCGCTATCAATACAATGAGCAAGGGTTGAAATCAAAAGAAAGTTGCTTTATTAAAAAAAAGCAATTGTTGGGGTATGTTACTTACTGGTTTGATTAGTTATTTATGAATGTTAATTTGTGAATAGGAAATTGTTAATACTTGCAATAACTAAACTCGAAGTTTATAAAAAAGAAAAGCGACGATAAACGTCGCTTTTCTTTTTTATGACAGAGCAACCTGCAACAAACAAAAAAAGCAACTTTCGTTGCTTTAAATGTGCCCCGGAACGGAGTTGAACCGTTACTCGCATTGCTGCGAACAGGATTTTAAGTCCTGCGTGTCTACCAATTCCACCACCGGGGCAGCCGAATAGTGAAAAAAAATCCCGCTGTTGAGCGGGACTTTGAGCGGAAGACCGGGCTCGAACCGGCCACCCCGACCTTGGCAAGGTCGTGCTCTACCAAATGAGCTACTTCCGCTGATGTGTTAAAGAACGATTGGGGTGCAAATGTAAGGGAGGTTTTATAAATGACAAAAAAGATGGCGAAAAAAATTTCA
>NZ_CAMLGT010000182.1 GCF_946479605.1 uncultured Lacibacter sp. | reverse complement strand
TTGGATTTTGGGTTTTCCATTCTTGGAATTTGGATTTTGATTCCTGGGTTTTCTCTCAGAGTTTCAACCGCAAAAACCGGTTAGCCATCCAAAAAACTGCTGCCACAAAAAACATGTTTTTGATCAATGAATTCAGGCACATCAATATATCCGTTTCCATTTGGATGGAGTTAAGAAACAACACCGGAAACCAAAGGATAATGGTAGGTCTCTTTTTCACATAACTCATCAGCAATACGATCAGCAACGAAAAAAACAACCCGTATAGCAGCATAAAAAAGATGCCTCCTTCCACACCATAATTACCGTAAGCCTCCCCCATCGGGCTGATGTTCATACTATACCCCTCAATTTTAAACCCGGTAAACCGCAACATATTTTCATGCCCGCCCGACTGCGGCTTATCGGGCCACAAAAAGCGGGGAACAAAAGTGGCCGCAAGTGATTTAAAGATAGTTTCTCCTTCTGCAAAAGGGGCCCTGTTGGGAACATAGTCCAAAACTTTGGCAACGATCATTCCCTGGTTAAAACGGTTAACCGTGGGAAACATCAGGTCAAGATCAAAAAAGCGACCCGGTTCTGCAACCCTGTCGGCGATCAAAGAGACAAATGCGCCTGTATTGCTTTGATTGGGATCGCCCTGACCTCTCCAGGCAATAGCCCGGTAATCAGCTTTCACGCTTTGAAGGATCAATACACAAAAGAACCCAACAACAGCCAATCCGTATTTTTGAAGACTGCTGATTTTTTTTCCAAGCAGCATCAGCAATCCCGCAAGCAACAAAACATACACAAGTTCGCCGAACATACCTTTTCTGATCGCTTGCCCCATGATCACCACTGCCCCGGTAACAAGATACCAGAACCGCTGTTTATGATCCGAAAAATAAGTGTACAAAACACCCACATACAAAAGCATGCTGACGAGGTAAGCAATGTATTGCATTGATCCTCCGATAAAATCACGCATGATATTTGCAACAACCCCGATACCTATCAGCAGCACACCCATATTGCCTTTACCCACCAGGTATACTTTAACGGCCTGGATGGCGTGTAAAAATTTCTGCTGGTAAGAGAATTGTAATAACGGGGGCAGTTTCATACCAATGGCCATCAGCACAATGGCAGGAAACATAAACCCATAATAACGTTCACGGGGAATACCCATATCATATTTCAATGCCACAACCAACGTATCGTCGTTGTACACATGATAGACGATCATGGGCATCAGCATGCATTGAAACAAGGCCAGCAGGATAGGGATATCAAGGATATTATAATTCTTTCCGATGGAATCAATAAAATCAAGCAGCAAAAACACAAACATCCCGATTGCAAGCACCTCCTCGATCATCATGTTTTCAACGGTGGTGAAAAACAGTGCCGACACTACCGCAATCAACCCGAAAATAATTTTGTTATAATTCATATGCTCACTTCAATGGCCTTTGCAATCTGTTCATGTGTAAATTCACGGATCACTTCCATACTTTGTTGTTCCATGACCGGAATCGATTTTCTGTTCGCAATAAAAAAGAGAATTGCTTCTTTTAAAGAGTTGGATGATCCGGCTTCAAAAATAACACCGTTTTCCTTTACAAGATCCTGGGCACAACCACACCGGTTACTCACGATAACCGGTTTGCCGCTCGCCATTGCCTCATTTACACTCAGCCCCCAGGTTTCCCCGGGTCCCTTGGAGGGCAAAACAAACACATCGCCCAAACGGTAAACAGCAGGCATTTGCCGCTGATTCTGAAAATCTAGAAAATGAATACGGGGATCATCTTTTGCTCTTCGCTTGGCTTCCTCTTCCAATACACCATTACCGGTAACAACCAATCGTACATGCTTCGCCTCAAGACGCATAAACACATCGATCAAAAGAAGTGGATCTTTTTTAGGTTCGATCTTACCGGCAAATAAAAATACAAGTGCATCCTGTGGAATACCAAGCGCTTGTCGCAATTCAGCCGCACGCTGCTGATGTTCGCCTTCCGGATCAGCAAACCATTCATTGGCAACGGCATGCGGCGCATACTGCAGTTGTGTTGCTTGAAGACCGTGCTTTAGAAAATAGGCTTTGTTTGCCTCGCCGGTAAACAACGCAACATCCACATACCGGTAAACCCACGTCAGGAATAAACGCCGCAATAGTTTTTTTACGGAAAACCCCTCCGGCTCATCCAGCAAAGTGGAATCACCACGAAAGAGGATCTTCTTCTTCCCGGAAAAATGACGCAGTACCTGCAAATGACTGTGAAAGCTCCAGCCAAAAACCAAAAGGGCATCTGGGTTATACTGTTTCAAACGTACTGTCAGATCCTTATTCCTGATACCACTGAAATGCCCTGCGCCGGGATTGGTGGATATATTTTCAACAAACACGTTCGCATAGCCTTCTGTTAAGGGGATGTCCCACTTGAACTCCTTTTTAAAATCCGGATCGTAAACCACCCCTTGTTCGGTTTGCCCCCAGGTATAAAAAACGGTTACCTGTACGTTCCCTCTCTCTGTCAGCAAACGAAACAAAGGAGCATTATACTGAATAGGATGCGATGTAATAATGGCTAATTTTTTCATCATTTTTCAACGTCATGTCGAATCCTTGGGGCTGTGAAGCAGCGGACCCAGGGTTGAGAAATCTCACCCTTGGATATTCCCATACATCTCAAACCTTTCAACCCTTAACCTTTAACCCTAAACCTTCAACCTTAAACCTTCAACCTCCCCCTCAATCACCCCTGCCACTCGCTCCAGTGAAAATGCCTGCACATGTTTGAAAGCAGCTGCTCCCATAGCCAACGCCATTTGCCGGGTTGTAAATTGATGAAGTGTTTGAACAAGTGCTGGCATATTGCCCGATTGAAATATTTGTCCTGTTACACCTTCAACAATTAACTCAGGTGCGCAACCACACAGATCACTTACAATGGCGGGTCGGCTGCAGGCCATTGCTTCATTAACACTTAAGCCCCATGTTTCACGTTTACTGGGCAGTAGAAACACATCACCCAACCGGTAAACAAGTGGCATCTCAGTCTGGTTACGAAAGCCCGTAAACAGAATACGCTCATCCCTTGCTGCCATCTTCTTCAGCTCCTCTTCCTGCTCACCGTTACCCACCAGTAATAAGCGATAGGCTTTGTTGCTGGTAGCTTGAAAAGCCCTGATGAGCAGTGGAAGATTTTTTACATCGTAAAACTTACCGGCATACAAAAACACAAGATCATCCGCACCAATACCCAGCTTCATTCGTTCGGCTTCGGCCTCTTTCTCCCAATCACCTGCATGTGCTGAAAAACGGTTGTTATCGATTGCATGCGCTGCGTATCTTAATTGTTCCGGCTTAAACCCACTATTGAGATAGTACTGCCGGTTATGGGCACCCACATAAAATGCAGCATCTGTTTTGCGGTACACAAATCTTGTAACCAGCCGTTTAAGAAAATGTTTCAACCCGGGTTGGGCTGCAAGCAAATGCGAGTCGCCACGAAAAAAAAGCCTGGGCATTCCGCCAAATGATTGCAGGATACGGAAATGACTGTACAAACTCCAGCGGTAAACCAAAATAGCATCAAACTGTTCCTGTTTCAACTGGGCGATCAACCCCGGGTTGATAACACCAAAAAAACGGTTTGAATCGGGCCTCCGGGAAGTATTCCGCACAAACACATGATCATAGCCTTCAAGCAATGGAATATCCCAGCTTCGCTTGATGCCAAAACGGGCATCATAAACAGCATCTTTCGATTGCCCCCAGGTATAAAACACTTTTACAGCAATACGCCCACGCTCATGAAGCAGCCGGAATAAGGGCGCATTATACTGGATAGGATGTGTGGTGATGATGGCTAACTTTTTCATTTACCGGATGCGCAAGCTGAAAATTAACAGGAGCATTAAAAACGATCACCTGCAACCAAAACCGCCTCTGCATGCTGCAATCGTTCATTGATAAAAGACAGATCACGGCAATAGATGGTATTATTAGGGCCAAAGCTCTTCCACTGGATCAACTCACGCTTAAACGGATTGTATGTATAAGGCAGAAAACCATAGCTCAACAGATCGGCATGGATCTGTTTTTCATCATAACCATACCTGTAACCCGAACCGTTCAATTCAATAATGATGGCTTTTAACCGCTCATCGTTCAACGTTTTTTTCATGCCCGACAAAACAGCGGCTTCATATCCTTCCACATCCAGTTTAACCAGCACAGGCACCTGCTGTGGAAAACACAGCTCATCAAACACTTCTACTTCAATAACAATACCGGCATGGGTTTCCGCTTCGATCAATACATGATTTTCCGCATCAAGCGCATGTGAAAAACGAACCTTCTTTTTCACATCGCCCAAAGCAAAGGGATACACCTGCACAAGCTCCTCTGCCTGATTTGCCTGTATATTTTTCACCAGCCAATCCCTCGTGGAATCAATTGGTTCAAAACACACCGTTTTTGCGCCCACATGTCCCGATGCAAGGACAGTATAACTGCCGTTATTGGCACCGATATCGGCAAATTGATCACCGGCTCGCAGAAAATGAAGCAAAAAGCCCATTTCAGGAAAATCGTGAAGCCCGGTATACAAATTTCCGGTACTGCCGATCAAGCCTTTTTTTAAGACCAGCTTTGTCTTCGAGGTAAACCGCTTCTCCGTTTCATGAGGATGAATAAACTGAGAGATCTGCCAGGAAAAAAAACGAAAAATAAATCGCCATTTATGCCGGCCGGCAAGTGGATGTTGGGTAATGAACTGCAGTATCCGCCGCAGTCTGTGGATGGGGTATATCATGAGTGCTTACGATACAATTGTGACAATGCTGCTGAAATGACCGATTCCTCCTGTAATAAACACAAGGGAACGCAAAAAAAACTCCTCACGCAATGAAGATGACAGACGTACGCTACGCAAAAGCCGTTTGACAAGCTTTCTGAACGAAAATCCAAACTCACCATTTACCTGCGAAATATTTGAACCATGTACCACATAAACCAAAGCCGGGTAGTCAACAATTTTCAGATCAGCATTGTACTCTTTTTTTACCCGGTCCTTGATCCAGCCATGATCAGTGAAAAGATTATAATCCTGCCAGTCCAGCGATGAAAAATCGGGTATCCGCACAAGCCTGTTGTGCAGTACATGTGTAGAGCCGTTAAACAAACGCATCAGCTTCGGAACCCGCACCAGGTAGTTGCTGCCATCCTTATAAAGATAACCGCTGTGCATATACCAGCCGGGACAGTTTCCGCCGTCTGCAGACGTACTTAAACGCTCAAAAAAATACTTCGACAAACGGTCATCGGCATCCATGGCCATGATATAATCAGCCTTTGCATGTTTGGCAAGCATGCTTCCATAACAAAGCTTACGGGCCTTGTCCCACCGGCGAACGACCAGCTTCGCTGATTTGAACAACTGCAGCAAAGCAGCATTGTTCTGCATGTCGTCATAACGTTCATGCACAAACGGCGTCGCTTCATAACTCACACGCTCATCAGCAACCTGCAGAAGCGGAACATCAGTATAGATCACATAAATATGTATTCCACGGTAGGTTTGTTGCAGTAACGAAAAAATAGTTTGCTGCAATAGGCTGCACTCCTGCTCCCAGTCAACAGATTCTGCTTTTGGGCGAAAAGGAATGATAATGGCAAATTGAATCATAAGACAAAAAATAGGTGCTGCTCAAAATAGCGCTCTGTTGTTAAGAATAAAAAACCTCGTGTAACATCCGTTTATAAGCTGAAACAGAAAAATGCTCCCGCATGATCCGGATATTTGATGCGGCTGTTGTTGCCGCTAATCTGTGAAGCTGTATGGAGGAAGTATCCATCAACGTAATACCCATTTGCTCGAAACAGGCACGGGTAGTTACTTCCGGACGCAGGTACACGGTCTTACCTTTTGCAAGTAAAGTAATGATATTGCCAAGCCCTTGTTGGCGCTGATGATTGAAGATCGCAAGATCAATTTCTCCTAACAAACAACGATACTGTTGAAGAGAGATAAAATCGGTTAAGGGTTTAAACCGGTTGCCCAGCAACGCTTCACCCCTCCGGATGATTTCCTGTGCATAACCTTCGTTACCATACGACAACGGCACAATCACCTCAATGTTCTGCTCCTTAAATACAGAAAGCTGTTCCAGTACTTCCAGGTGATGATTCGATGGGTCGGCGGAATTACCAACCAGTATTTTCAAGGGTTGAAAGGGATCTTTCTGTTCAGGTTCACCAAACTCATGCTCTTCAAGGTAACTGTACAAAACACAACGGTGAAATTGCCCCTTTGCGCCATACCACTGTTGCGCCAGGATATAATCACCTTCCACAAGACTTACAAAATGACGGAGTTTGCGGATAAGCGTTCGCTTGTCCTTACTTTCTTTATCATGATAATAAAAATCGCCGCCCCACATCATCCAGTAACAACGGCCGATAAGCCACGGCTGCCACAACAACAATTTGATAAACCCACGATGCCACAAACCATGAAGGACAATGCGCTTTGCAAACAATAGCTGGGAAAAAAGCTGCAGCACGTTTATATAGCTGTTGATAACAACCACATTTGGAAGACCTTCCATATGATAGCCTGCATAGTTGCTGCCAATGATGTAAAATCGATGATCATGAATAGGAAAATGCCTGGCAACAAATTCAATATACCGGCGGTTAAATTTTTCAAAGATCATGATATGGGCTATCTGCATAAGCTGTTGCTTGGTATAAAAGCGGAGTTATTTTTTTAGAAACAGCTTGGTTGTATATAATACCGATGTTAAACCAAACGGCGTATGTCCGGTAAAACTTTTTTCTTCCCATTTTGAATCATCAAACAATTCCGGAAATGGTTGCAGGTAATACTCCCTGTCAGCATTGTCTACCAGCAAAATGCCACCTTGTTTTATTTTAGGGATCGCATGTTGAATACAGGAAGGTCTGGCTCTGCCATCAATGATCACAAGATCAAAATAACCATCCGGATGCTGGTCAATCGTTTGAACATAGTTTTGAAACCGGAGTCCCTTATATGCTCCCATACAGGATAGATAAAGATCAGGATGGTCGCAGGAATGACTTTTTTCTACGGATCCCTCTTCCGGTAAAACAAGCTGATGATAAAAACGGCCTGTTACGTCCTTCGACAAATTTTTCTGTACCTCGGCAAACCAGCGTGGGTCATGCTCAATCGAATAAACAGTATGCACTCGTTCTGATAAAAAAAACGTGGAGCCTCCGGAACCATACTCAAAAACAATCATTTCCTTTTTGAGCCATTGCTTCAGAAAAGCAATAACAGAAAAACACATCCACGGTATATGATATGTTAAGGTATTTTGTTCAGAAAGCTTATATCGCCGCCATTGAGAAAACTGGCGCAGATCATAAACAAATGCACCGATGCCTTTTTTAAAGAGCAGTTCTTTTACAGACGACAAAAAGTAAACAACAAAATCTCTTATTACTTTTTTTTTCAACGCTTGTTTGTATATGAATTTTTCAGATCAATAAGTAGTTATCAGGAAAAAACAAATCGTTTTCTTATTTGCCCTTTGAAAAATACCAGCCTGATCAGGTATTTCAGCTTTTGCTTTGCAGTAGTCCCGGTAATTTTAGAAGTAGTCTTCCACCAATTCATACTGGTTATTTGCACAATACTTGCATAAAAAGGTAAAGGACGCAATTGCTTATGAAACACCAGTTTGATATACCCTTCCAGCCCCGGATGATTTGAATAAAAATTGCAGGCACCAAGTCTTGCGTTCGTAATATCGAAGGAAGGAA
>NZ_CAMLGT010000181.1 GCF_946479605.1 uncultured Lacibacter sp. | reverse complement strand
TTACCGCTGCCATCAATCACCTGCACACTATCCGGAATTTTTAATGTGGCTTTCTGTTTTATCAACTGCTGTATGCGGTCGCCTTTAAGTACTACGGTCATTTGAGGCTGGATGATTCCATCCTTTGTATTGACGATTGATACATTGGTGATCCATGTTGTTTTTTGCTGTGCAGTTAAATTGAAGATGAGCAAAAGGAAACAGAAAGAAAACAGAAATCGCATGCTATAAATTTTGGTTGGCAGTATCTAATATAATTAAAAGTGAGTAACAGGCAAAAGTTCCGGACGGTTTACTGTACCAATTGTATGAATGATGACATACAGAACAGCCGCCATTATAAAACACGGCGGCTGTTGTGTACGGATCGATTATCAGGTAAACTTCTTTTTGAATAAAATGCGGCGAACCTGTTACACCGTTTTCTTTTTCCAGAAATAATAAGAAAGCACACCTGGTATAATCCACATCAGCATACCCAGCATTTGTGGATCAAACTTGCCTGATGCAGCAATACCCGAATAAACGGCAGCCCCCAGATCAAAAAACAAACCGGCATAAGCCCACTCTTTTAGTGTTTTTGGCAAAGGAAGGAGAAGAGCTATTACTCCGATGATCTTAGCCCAACTGATGAACTGAATGAAATAAATAGGATAACCAAGCCCTTTATGAAAAATTTCAACTGTTTGCTCATTGGGGCCAATGCCGCCAACAGATGAAAAGATCATGAGTGCACCAAAGATGATGGTGAATACCCAGTAAAGAATGTTGATTGTTTTTGATTGCATGCGGTTGTGATTTAAGAATGTATAAGATACTTTATTCTGATGAACAGGCACAAAACTAATCTGCACTTTTGAAAGCTATCCTGTGCTGTTGCGACATTTAAGCAGGTAAAATGCGACGAAGGACTTCTGACAACAATCAGTTCGGCAACTGTAACTGCTCACTGCCCGCAGGTTTTATGCCTTCTAATTTTATGGTATGAAACAATCATCATACCTGTCGCTTCGCTTATTACTCTGCTTTTGCATGAGCTTATACCTGCTTTGTAACATTTCTGCTCAGGCACAATCTTCTTCTAAAAAAATACAATTCGGTGCAGAGCTTGATGCATTGCCTTATATCACAGGCGGTTATTTTGCTGCCGGCTGGATTGGCAAAAAGCATCTGCGGGCAAGAGTATTAACTGCCGGGGTAAATATGCCTGAGTTTATTACAAAAAACGGTTTCAGCAATCATCACATCACCTCATATGCCGTAGTGGCCGATTACTTTTTCAAGGAAGAT
This sequence comes from uncultured Lacibacter sp., assembly GCF_946479605.1. Next base: position 6,604 of record NZ_CAMLGT010000181.1, on the reverse strand, counting down.
TTTAAAGGCTGGTGGGCAGGCGCAGGATTGGTGTACTGGAAAAACAGCATACAAACAGATGCACATCTGCAGACAGCACATTTTAAAAACTATCTTTTGAATGGAAGCATCGGGTACAATATTCCGTTATACAAAAAACTTTACTTATCTCCATGGGCAGGCATGAGCATTCGTGCAGGCGGCCATAAAAATGTAGCAGTTGATGCAAAACAGTACACACTTCCGCTGTTAAACCCGGAAGCATCCCTCAAGCTCGGCATTTCATTTTAATACTTTTCTGATTTCGATGAACGGCAAAAGATTTGCTGTTGAAAGGTTGTAACTTATCAGCCTAAATCAACATGCAATGGATCAGCAAATCATTAATCTTTACGACGAATACACACATAAGCCACTTCCACGCAGTGAGTTTATGAAACGCCTCGCTATTTTAACCGGCAGCACGGCAGCGGCAGTTGCCATTCTTCCCTTCCTTGAAGGAAATTATGCAAAGGCAGCTGTTACTCCCGATGACGACCTGTTTACAGAATACATCAGCTACCCCGCTGTAACGGGTGAAATGAAAGCATATGTAGCACGCCCCAAAAAAGAAGCAAAGTATGGAACAGTTGTTGTGATACATGAGAACCGTGGATTGAATGCACATATTGAAGATGTGGCCCGTCGTGCAGCTAGTGCAGGTTTCTTAGCGATTGCACCAAATGCATTGGCTCCTCTTGGTGGTACACCTGCCAATGAAGATGAAGCAAGAACATTGTTCACCAAACTGAACCAGGCGGAAACGCAAACTAACTTCATTAATATCTTCAACTATCTTAAGACAAGAAAAGACAGCAATGGCAAGTTTGGTTGCGTTGGTTTTTGCTGGGGGGGTGGCATGAGTAATACATTAGCGGTGAACGTTCCTGAACTAAAAGCAGCCGTTGCATTTTATGGAAGACAAGCAGCCGTTGCGGATGTACCAAAGATAAAAGCAGCAGTGCAGTTACATTATGCTGCACTTGATGAACGTATTAATGCAGGTGCCGCAGCTTATGAACAGGCATTAAAAGACAACAAGATCACCTACGAGTTATACATGTACCCCGAAGTAAATCATGCATTCCATAACGACACAGCTCCTACACGTTATAACGAAGCTGCTGCAAAACTTGCATGGCAACGTACAATTGATTTCTTTAAAAAACATTTAGCATAGTGCCGTTTCTTAACCATTAAACGAATAAAAGGAAGTCATTGGCTTCCTTTTTGATTATATGTACCCAAACAACTAATTTCTTCTTAATAGTTTTACGATTGAACGTATTTATTTTAAAAGCACTTATTTTGCGCACCTATCAACATCTTATGAATCGACTGATCATTTGCTTTTTCAGCCTGTTTATCTGTATTTCTTTTTCAAATGCACAAACGCCACCTAAGCGTGAGTTAAGGGCTGCCTGGTTATCTACTTTTTTAAATCTTGATTGGCCCAGCACTTCTGTAAGAACTGTACAGGAAGTAAAAGATTCTGTTAGTAAGACGCTCGATATGTATCAGCAAACAGGCATCAATGCTGTTTACTTCCAGGTAAGAAATGAATGCGATGCCGTTTACCAAAGTGCAATAGAGCCATGGAGTGCTTCAGTAACAGGCAAACAAGGCATTGCACCTGCTGCAGGTTTTGATCCGTTACAATTCATGATCGACGAATGCCGCAAACGTGGCATTGAAATACATGCATGGTTCAATCCTTACCGTGCAGTAAATAACTATAATCTTATCGGCAATTATTCTGCCAACCATATTGCTAAAAGACATCCCGAATGGTTGCTGTCGCAAGGCTCGTTGCGCATTCTCAACCCCGGCATTCCTGCTGTGCGTGATTATGTGCTGTCAATTGTAATGGATGTTTTACGTCGGTATGATGTGGACGGCATTCACTACGATGATTATTTCTATCCTTATCCTGGTGCAGGCGGAACAACTGCACGTTTTAATGATGATGCAAGTTTTGCTGCTTATGCAAGAGGTTTCAGCAATCAAAGTGATTGGCGCAGAGATAACATCAACCTTTTGATTCAACGCAGCTACGATAGTATTAAAGCAGTAAAGCCATGGGTAAAATTCGGCGTATCGCCTTTTGGTATCTGGCGAAATAAAAGCAGCGATGCAACAGGATCGGTAACAAGCGGCCTGCAGAGTTACAGCGATATTTATGCTGATACAAAAAAATGGTTACAGCAAGGATGGGTTGATTATGTTACTCCACAAATCTATTGGAGTATTGGTTTTACTACGGCCGACTATTCTGTACTTATTCCCTGGTGGAACAGTATTGCAAATGGCCGGCACATTTATAGCGGACAGGCAGTTTATAAATTAAATGCAGAATTAGACAATGATGCAAGATGGAACAATCCATCACAGATCAATAACCAGGTAAGGCTTAACAGGACATACAGCAATGTGTTAGGCAGCACCTTTTTCCGCACCCGTTATTTTGTTATTAACCCTTTACGATTCAGAGATTCATTGGCAGAGCATCTTTACACTGCACCTGCTTTATTACCCACAATGCCCTGGCGTGATAACAATCCTCCACAACCTGCAAGCAATGTAGCAGCACAGGTGAACAGCAATCATGTACAACTCAGCTGGACCAAACCTGCACCCACAACAAATGAACTGGACAAAGTAAGACAGTTTGTGGTTTACCGCTTCAACAACGCAACGGTTAATTTAGAAGATGCAGACGCAATACAGTATGTTACCGCCAATGACCAAACAACAACATTTGCTGATAGTAATCTTGCCCCGGGAGTTTATTATTACGTGGTAACAAGTCTTGACCGTTTTCATAATGAAAGTATAGCAAGCAACGTAAGAGAAGTATCATTACTGCCGGTAACCAATGCAGTTACACCTCCACCTCCTGTTGAAAAACCAAAACCTGTGGTTGAAAAACCGCAGCCTGAAGTAACAACCCCTACGCCAGATATTGAAATGATCGCCAATCCAAACCCTTCAACAGCATATACCATCATCAACTATACTTTACCTAAACGATCTGCAGTTTTACTCTTTGTACTGGATAGCGATGGAAGAGAAATCATGAAACTGGTAGATGGCATTCAATCAACCGGCAAACAATTGGTGCGCTTTAATACCAGTAACTTGCTTGCAGGTACATATATTGTAAAACTGCAGGTAGATAACTTTGAGAAAACGTTGAAGGTGGTGGTAACCAAATAGCCGATAGTGGATAGTGGTAAGTTGGTAGTGGTGGTCTGTCGTCGATCGTCTGTTGTCCATTTCTATTATCAATTGTCGATTGACTATTGTCCTTTGCCAATTGCCTGTTCTTCATTCCCTACCTTTGCACAAACATTTCTTATGGCCGAAGATCTTCACATTATACAAGGAACTAAAGAAGAACAATACCGTGAACTCATTCCACAGATCAAAGGATTACTTGAAGGCGAGCCTGATCTTACCGCCAACCTCGGTAATATCTGTGCTGCACTAAAAGAACAGTTCGGCTGGTTGTGGGTAGGGTTTTATGTGATAAAGCCTGCCATAAAATCGACAGAACCGGAATTAGTACTTGGTACTTTCCAGGGACCGGTTGCCTGCACACGCATCCGCAAAGGCAAAGGTGTTTGCGGCAGCTCATGGGCCGAAGCAAAAACACTCATTGTTCCTGACGTAGAAAAATTTCCCGGTCATATTGCCTGCAGCAGTTTAAGCAAATCCGAAATTGTGGTGCCGGTTATCCGCAACAATGAAGTTGTTGCCGTGCTGGATGTGGATAGTGTTGAACTGAATACATTTGACGCAACCGATCAGCAATACCTCGAAGAGATCATCAGCTTTATTGAATGGAATTAAACAAACTGCACATGCAAAAGAAGAACGTACTTCTTTACGGCGCCAATGGTTACACCGGCGAACTGATTGCCCGTTATGCCAATGAATACAATCTTCAACCAATTCTTGCAGGAAGAAACGAAAAAAAGATCGCTGCACTTGCGCAACAACATCAACTACCCTATCGCATTTTTTCGTTGGATGATGCAGCCGTTCTTCAGCAACAGTTGCAGGATGTACAGTTGGTGATTCATGCAGCCGGACCTTTTTCGCATACCGCCACACAAATGGTGGAAGCCTGTATTGCAACGCATACACATTATATTGATATTAATGGCGACATACAGGTGTTTGAACTCATTAAACAGTATGATGCTGCAGCAAAACAGGCGAATGTAATGCTTATGCCGGGTGCAGGATTTGATGTTATTCCTACCGATTGTATTGCTGCACGTTTAAAAAACGAACTGCCCGATGCCACACATCTGCAACTGGCATTCATCAGCAATGGCGGCGGATTAAGTCATGGTACTGCCAGTACCATGGTACAACGTATTGGAGAAAAAGCACTGGTGCGCATCAATCATCAATTAACGAAAAAACCATTCGGCCATAAAGGCATGTGGCTTGATGCGGCTGGGCAAAAACGTTTTGTAATGAGTTTGCAGTGGGGCGATATTTCAACAGCACACTACACTACCGGTATTCCGAATATAGAAGTATTCACTGGCATGAAACCATCAGTGTATCGTTTGCTCAAATTTCAATTTCTCTTTAACTGGTTATTACGCACATCCTTTGTCCGCAAACGCATACAGGATCGTATCAACAACGCTCCTGCAGGCCCAACAGATGAACAGCGAAACAACAGTCAAACATTTGTGTGGGGTAAAGTATGGAATGCAGCGGGTGAGCAACGCACTGCTGCACTGCATTGTGGAAACGGATACAGTGTTACAGTATGGGGATGCCTGCACATTACCCAACAAATACTTCAGCAAAACTGGAAAGCAGGTTACCAAACACCTGCATCTGTTTACGGCGACGAGTTGATCTATACACTTCCTCAAAGCAGGAAACTCTTTTAAGGAGCAATCATTCTTACCTCTGCGTTATAAGTAACCAAAAAAGAGCGTGCCTTTATGGGCGCAATAAGCCGGAACACCCGTGTAAGCAATTCATTTCGGCCGCTTCGTTGTCCTTTGTTTTTTTTATTGAAATCGTAACGGTCAATAAATGTTAGAGGCTGTTCTGTCTGATCATACACAACAGTAATTGTACCCAGCCCCCAGCCAAAATAATCATCATCATTCAGATCAACCTGTTTTATACAATACCCATTCTCCGCTTTTTTGCAGTTCTGCTGTTTTTCTGCTTGCGGCAGTAGTAATTTCATCAGTTCAAAATCAGCGGCAGAAATAGTAAAGGTTTCGCCGGAGCCAGCTAAATAATGTTTCAATAATTCTTTTTCAAGCGGCGAGTTCAGCCGGGGATGTGTGGAAATAAACCTGTAAAAAAACTGCCTGTATCCACGCAGTTTTTTCTGCTTTGCAGTTATTACAACTGTTGAATCACCAGCTGTAAGCAATACAGGAAATAACAGCAGTATAAACAGGGAAATATATTTCATGAAGGTTTAAAAATAACAATTTTACAGATGCTGTCTTTCTTTTATCACCGCACCTTAGCTTTGCCGCTCTGAAAGATTATTACACCATACTGAAAGTCAGCCCTTCCGCTACCCCGGCTGAAATAAAACAGGCTTACCGCAAACTGGTGATGCTCTATCACCCCGATAAAAACAATGATGACCCGTACGCACTTGCCCGGTTTACAGAAATAAAAGAAGCATACGAAATACTCAGCAATCCCTACAAAAAGAACCTGTATTTACAGGAACGTTGGTTGCAGAAAGCATCGGGACAAACAATTGGCGAAGAGCTGGTCACCGCACCGGCCATCCTCAAAAAATGCCTGGAGCTGAATAAACAAATAGCCGGTATGGATGTATACCGCATGAATTATACGGGTGTTGCTGAACGTATAACCAATTTACTCAACGATGGCACGATCGATATTCTTCTCGATCAAAATGAAACAGATGTGATAGCCTCGATTGTTGCAAGCATGTCAAAAAGCATCGAATCATTTCCATCTGCTGCAGCCAAACCCGTTGCACAACAACTTTTAAAATTAGCATTACATCTTCCACACTGGCACACACTTATTCAACAGCAGATGAAGCAAAAACAACAAACGGAAAAATGGAACAGACTAACCCCGCTGTTCATCATACTGCTCACACTTGGCATTTGTCTGCTCATTTATTTCATGGGTAAATAATCGGCTTGTTGAATATTATTTCATAAACATCAATGATTGTTAAACACAAATTTTTGTTTGTGATGAGTGGCAAAACGATTGTTTAAATGTGCTGTTGAATTAGCAAACAAAACAAACAATGAAAAAAACATTTATCTCAATGATGATGACTGCATCATTTGCAGTAATGCTGACTGCCTGCGGTGGTGGCGAAAAAACCGAAACAACAACTGATACTGCTGCAACAGAAACCGCTGCCGCAGTTGATACACCTGCAGCAGCGCCAGCAACAGTTGTTGACATTGCTGTTGGTTCTGCAGATCACAGCACATTGGTTGCTGCTGTAAAAGCTGCCGGACTTGTTGAAACATTAAGCGGGGCTGGTCCGTTTACCGTATTTGCGCCAACAAATGCAGCGTTCAGCGCATTGCCT
>NZ_CAMLGT010000180.1 GCF_946479605.1 uncultured Lacibacter sp. | reverse complement strand
TTTACCATCGTGGTGTGTTTCACCATAATCGCAGGTAAGCTCCTCTCCCTTTTTAATGGGCCGTTTGCTGTAAAACTCCACCTGTCGGTAGGCACGTCGCATATACGTATTAGGATCGCAGGAGTGATTGATGTATGAAAGTTCGTTGCGGTTGATGCTTGCATCCAATGCCACGGGATCGTTATCAAACTCCACCATCAGCAGTTCACCGGCGTGTTGCTGTTTTACTCTCCGTTGCGCTTCTTTGTAGCTGATGATCTCACCCGCCATATTGCCGAGTTTCCGTTTTGCAGGAATAGCTTTTTGTGCAAACGCACCTTTACCTGCCACCTTACTTTTCTTTACTTCAATGGGATAGTTGAGCATGCGGTTGTTTTGTTGAAGACAAAGATGCGGATAAAAATGTTACAGGTTGCAGAAGGCAGTTACGGGTTAAAAGTTATGAGTTACGTGTACTTATAACTTTTACCATGCCGTGTTTTGTTTAAGTGCTAACTTTTATTTTGGCGCAGAGAACTAAGAAGCTGAGCAAAACCGCAGAGTGCCGGCCACCCGTAACCCATAACGCATAACCCGAAACATACAACAAACCATAAACAATAAACCATAAACCACAAACCTCCAATTATCTTTGCATCCTATGGCATACAGCTCCCTCGAAGCATGTTTACTTGACCTGGAAAAGAACGGTCATTTAGTGCGTATTAAAGAAGAAGTGGATCCGCATCTGGAAATGGCGGCTATCCATCTCCGTGTGTACGATGCAAAAGGCCCTGCCCTTTTGTTTGAAAATGTGAAAGGAAGCAAGTACCGTGCAGCTTCCAATATCTTCGGCACACTTGATCGCAGCAAATTTATTTTCCGTGATACACTGCAACTGGTACAAAAGGTGATTGAACTGAAAGGCGATCCCATGAAAGCCTTTAAACAACCTTTTCAGAACATCAGCACAGGACTTGCTGCATTAAAAGCGTTGCCTAAAAAACAATCTTCTTTTTCGTTTGATAAAATACAGGTGAGCGATCTGCCGCTGATCAAGCATTGGCCCATGGATGGCGGCGCCTTTGTTACACTGCCGCAGGTATATACCGAAGATGCGGATAAGCCGGGCATCATGAAATCAAATCTCGGCATGTACCGTATTCAGCTCACGGGAAATGAGTATGAGTTGAACAAGGAAATAGGTTTGCATTACCAGCTACATCGTGGCATTGGTATTCACCAAACAAAAGCTAACGCCAAGGGGCAACCGCTGAAGGTGAGTTGCTTTGTGGGCGGGCCACCATCGCACAGCTTAAGTGCGGTGATGCCGCTGCCGGAAGGCATCAGCGAAATGACTTTTGCCGGATTGTTAGGGGGAAGACGTTTTCGTTATGCGTATGATGCATTGGGCAATGCCATCAGCACCGATGCTGATTTTGTGATTACGGGTGAAGTGGATCCTTTGCAGAACAAACCCGAAGGACCGTTTGGCGATCATCTTGGTTACTATAGCTTAACGCATCCGTTTCCGTTAATGAAGGTGAACAATGTGTATGCAAAGAAGAATGCTATCTGGGCATTTACAGTAGTTGGTCGCCCGCCGCAGGAAGATACCAGCTTTGGTGAACTGATACACGAACTAACGGGCAACGCTATTCCACAGGAAATACCCGGCGTTAAAGAAGTGCATGCAGTTGATGCTGCCGGTGTGCATCCATTACTGCTGGCAATTGGCAGCGAACGTTACACACCCTACATGCCCACCAAACAACCGGCGGAGTTATTGACCATTGCCAACCATGTGTTGGGCACAGGACAGTTAAGCCTGGCGAAGTTTTTATTTATTACGGCTGATGATACCAACCAACTGACCACACATCATATACAGGAGTATCTCGAATATATTTTTGAACGCATTGATTATACAAGAGATCTGCACTTTCATACAAACACCACGATTGACACACTCGATTACTCCGGCACAGGATTAAACAGCGGCAGTAAATTAGTATTAGCTGCTTATGGCGATAAGAAACGGGAACTGTGCAGGGAAGTACCGCAGGTGCTGAAAGAATTACAGCAGTTTGAAAATGCACAGCTTTGCATGCCGGGTGTTATTGCACTGCAAACAAAGAAGTTTACGACGTATGAGGAAGCGGAGATAGAAATGGAAATACTCAATGGGCAATTGGCAAACGGCAATAATCAATTAAATACAGTTGCACAACTTGTTATTTGTGATGATGCATCGTTTACAGCTGCAACCTTGAAAAACTATTTGTGGGTTACTTATACAAGATGCAATCCAAGTCATGATGTGTATGGCATTGCCTCGTTTGTTGAGCATAAGCATTGGGGCTGTCGTGGCCCTGTTGTATTTGATGTGCGTATGAAACCACACAACGCACCGGCGTTGGAGAAAGATCCTGAAGTGGAAAAGAAAGTGGACAGGCTGTTTGCAAAGGGAGGAAGTTTGGAGGGAGTTGAATGATAATTACAAGTCAAAAGAACTGCATAAAAACATCATATTAAATTTAGAAATGAAACAAAAAGAACTATCACAATTAACCGACCAGGAGTTATTGGCCAAGGCAAAGAAAGCAAAGTCAACTACCATCATGAATGCCGTGTTCATTGGCTTTCTTATTGGCATCATCGTTTACAGTGTGGTAAAAAACAGCTGGGGCTTTTTAACGCTTATTCCTTTGTTTCTTATCTACAAACTGGTTAACAATTCAAAGCAAAACAGCAAAGAATTGGAAGCACTTTTAAAAGAACGGAATTTGAAATAACACTTCACAACCACTTTCCAATCGTACCTCCGGCACGAATATTACTTAACATCATTTTTCTACCAAGCAATTGTTCCTACGGAACAAAAAGCACAACAGCATTGCGCATGCTTTATAGAATCAGATGGATTTGCACACCAATCAACTATTTCTTTCGAACAAAGCTATTCAGCCAAACAACAGCTTCTCCGTAGGAGCAATTGATGGGTAGATAGACAAAGGCAGATGTATTGCGTTCCGTCAGGAACGTCTGGTGCTCCTTCATTTAATGATACATTCTTTTAGCAATTACCCTCCGATCTTCTTATTTTAGCAACAACTATACAGCGGGTAGAATATATACATTAAAAAGCACCCCATTTTGAAACAGCTATGGATTCTTTTTTTCTTTTGTCTTTTGATGCACAATTCTTTTGGGCAGTATAAATCACTAGATCAGATCATTCCAAAAGAGTTTACAATCTTAGACAGTACTTCCGGCGATTTAAACAAAGACGGAGTCAGAGATTTAATATTGATCCTTAAAAATAATTACGAGCAATTCAATACTGACACAACAAGGCCTCTTCTGCTCCTGCAGGGAAACAAGCTTGGAGAATACAAATTAATTGCAAGAAATGACAGTGTTGTTTTATGTATGGGTTGCGGTGGTATACATGGCGACCCATATCAACGCATTGTTATCAAGAACGGTTATTTTTCCATTGAACACTTTGGAGGAAGCAGTTGGCGATGGACAAGGGTTATTACGTTCGGATTCAACCAAAAAAGCAAGAGTTTTTATTTACGACGGGATGCCGGATTATCGTGGCATATATCAGACCCTAATAAAACAACAGAAAACTTATTTAATAAATCAGACTTTAATAAGCTTTCGTTTAATAAATACTCCTACAACAGAAACAGATAACACTGTTATCTGTTTTAAACTTAGCAATACAACTCACAATCTTCTCGTAAACCGTATACCCGCCGGTACTGAAACAAAAAAGTAATTAACGGGTATGGTAGAACCGAGGTAACCAATGGCATCAATACCTGATTCTTCAATATCAAGACAAACATTTGGCTCTGCATATTTGATGGAAAGCATTTTATAACGCAGCCCTAATCCCGCAAACATTTCAATGCACCATTTATCCGATTTAAACAAACGGTCACGGTAACCAAGCCGGAAGCTGAGATCAAGCACATCTTTCCGGCGCTTGTACGTATCATATTTTTCATAGGCCGATACACCATCCACACAATCCATTCCCAGCCAGCCGGTTTCTTTCCGCTCTGTATGTTTATAGGTGAGCACTGTTTCAAAAAATCCTTTCAGTTTTTCATCGGTGTACCAACGCACAAGTGGCGATACTGCAAAGCCCGGCGCCCATTTCGAAAACCCTTCTGCTGTAAGATAAACAGCCGCATCCGCTCCCACCGCCATGCGTGGACGCACCATTTTATCCATCCCGAATTTGATGCTTGATTCAAAAGGATCCAATAATGCAAACGGCTGAAAGCGTAGCTGCTTATCATATTTCATACTGTATGCCGATTTGTTTTGGGCATAAACAGACAGCAGCAACATACTGCCAAGCAGTACACAAAGTATTTTTTTCATTCGGGTGCTATTGTATGGAGGAAAGTAATACAGGGTTACGGTTATCAGTAATATCGTACAGAATGGCGCCTGTTGCTGTCCAGCAAATAAGCACATTGTTATAAGGTATCACATCAATATACCAATCGCTTTCACGCATGGTTTTTATGAGCACAGGTGAGTAAGGGCTTGAAATATCAAACACACGCAAACCCACATTCTTATCGCACACATACAATACATTTTCTTTATAACCCAAACCATAAGGCTCGCTTACATTAAAGGTTCCTTTCTGTACCGGGTTTGCAATATCAGTTATATCATAACAGGCAAGAATACTTTGTGCACCACCACAAGGCCCGTTTACCCGCAACGTAGCATAAGCAACATTATCTTTTGCCACTACCGGATCGCAACGGCGCAATACCGTAGGCGATATAGCCTGGCTCAGCTTTGTTGGTTTTGCAGGATCTGCAATGGAAAAAATATGCACCACACTGGTACTGCCTATGAACAAACGGTCTTTAAATGGAAAAATGGTTTCAATTTCAAAACCAACTTTTATGGTACGCAGCAATTGCGGACTTGCAGGGTTACTGATGGAAAACACACTCAGGTTTTCTTCATCAACGGCATACAGGTAATCATTCACAATGGCAAAGCGTGCAAGCGAACCTCCTTGTCCGCTGGGAGCACCACCGGCAAAGTTTCCGCTGCTGTCTTTTGAACAATATAGAAAGCTGCACGCAATGATGATGGCACAGCAAATGAGTTTGATACTTTTAAGCATAGGTGATGGTTTTAGCGTCTGCATTTAGGTTCTTCGTTAACGTTTACTGCTACCCAGTCTATCACAATTCCTTTCTTTGGATCAACACATTCAAAATAGGTATTGCTCACCGGCGGGTATTCGCTGTTGTGATAAGGAAATACATTGGCCATCCGCTTCACCAGCGATGGATTGGACGGGTCGCTGATATTGAACACCAGCAGATCGTTGAAATTATTTACATACAGGTGAATTCCTTTTACTGATATTTCGGTGCTGAAGGGCACACGCAGGAACGAAAGTTTAACGGGATTCTTCGGGTCGCTGATATTGATGAAATGAACACCGGTGTTCACATCGTTCTGCAGCATCAGATCACCAATAACATATACCTTGCCCGGCTTTGCAATGGGTTTGGCCTGTTCAGTACCAATATTTGTAAGATCGGAGGCTTTGGCGTACACAGGTTTGTATATCTGCCAACCGGCGCTGCCCCAGTTTGAAACATTGTCGCAGGCGGCAAGAGTTAAGACAAGGAAGATCGCAAACAGGGAATATCTCATAAGCTGTGTTTTACATATTGATTACCTGACGCCGCAATTCGCTGCATCATTGTTGCAAATTTTCAACGGTAAGGTAGTAAAGTTTTTGACAGTTACCCACATTCCGGTCAGCCGTTTACTTTTTTGATTTACTTTGTTAAAACTGCTTACCCAAGACAAACGTATTCATCATGAAACAACTTTTTGCCAGCATTACCCTTCTGCTCATTGCCTGCTCAGCAAACGCACAGATCAACCTGAAAGACTCTTCCGTACAGGCCATTGGCTATTGGGAAAAGAATGAAAAACAGAGTTACACCATTACAATTGATAAGATCAAAATACGTGAAGGCGATACGGTATCGAAATCAAAACTCTCCTACGATGTTGATATTACCATTATTGATTCTACTGCCAATTCATACATAATTGAGTGGGCCTATAGCAATTACCGGGCAACAGGTGGCGAGGTTGTTAACCAGAAACTTGAAACGATGAACCAGGGCAAGAAGATCCGTTTTAAAACAGATGAAATGGGCAGCTTTGAAGAAGTACTCAACTGGCAGGAAGTAAGGGACCATATCCTCAAAACATCTAACACGGTGCTGAGTGAATTTAAGAATGATCCGAAAATGAAACAGGTGATGGATGAAGTGTACAAAATTTATAACAGCAAAGAAAATATTGAAGCCATTGCCATTAACGATATTCAACAGTTTTACACGTTTCATGGCGGTAAATATGCAAAGGGCGATGTTACAGAAGCTACTATTCAGGTACCAAATGTATTTGGCCCAAAACCATTTGATGCTGATGTTGCCATTTACCTTGATGAGATCAATACAGAAGATGACAACTACATTGTAAGATTTGAGCAATCGGTTGATGAAAAACAACTGCTTGCAGCAGTTACAACTTATGTAACCAACCTGGCAAAAAAAACCGGCAAGCCCGCACCTAAAGACCTGGGTATTAAAAACCTGGTGAACGAAATCAACATCGGTTCAAGGATACATGATTCAGGCTGGGTCATTTACAGCATATCCACCAAAACAGTTACTGCTGAAGGAATTGAAAATATTGAAGAACGTGTGATTGAATTGAAAGATTGATTATGATCAACTAATAAAACAAAAGGCTTGCAGTTGTGCAAGCCTTTTGTTTATGTAACTGCTTATTGCAATTTTACTTTCAATGCAAAGTTGGAAGGCTGCAGCAAGGTTTGCACTTCGTTTTCCATCACAAAGTTGGGGCGCATCCTGGCTGTAATTTCATAAGTACCTGCCGGAAGAAAACTGGCATCAAAGCTTGTCATAACATCTGCTTTTGCGCCGGGCAACAATCCGCCCGATGGAATTAATACAAACGTACGCAATGGCGAATTTGCAGGCGAAGGATCGGTATGTACAATTTGTGTGATGGTTAACGGACGGTTTCCTTTGTTCACCACCTCTCCTGCTTTAAGATTGTGATTGGCACCCGCAGCAAGATCAAGCGTTACAAAACTCTGTGTAAACTCAATAGGCTTTGCCACATCAACCACAATACTGTATGTTACTGTCTCGTTTCCACGTTTTACTGCCACATAAAAACCTTTGGGATAAGCAAGATCCAACTGCTGACCATTTTGCGGATAAACAGTTGAACTGTTTGCAGGAACATCAGCTGCATTTTGTGTAAATACTACTTCTTCCCCATTATGTTCAAGCGATGCAGTTAATGTGCGGAAGTCGGTTCCTGCAGGAACAAACACATATACCTTACCAATGGAACCACTGCCGTGCAACACATGTGCTGCAGCAACATCTGCATTCAGTTGCGCATTTTTTGATTGCAGAAACTTTACATTCGTTAATTGAAGCGGCCCGGGTTCCGCCTGTTGCACCACTACTTTATAACGTACTTTCTGCTGCGGGTTTTGTGTAGAGCTGATCGTGTACACAACTTCTTTATTCAGGTAATCTGTTTTTACACCCAACTGTGGCGAAATGGTAAATCCCTGTTTTTCAAAATTGCTTACAAGCGGTGTTAATTGCAATCCTGTTGATCCGTAAGGGATCACAAGATCAATCCGACCCTGTTGTACTTCTGTTCCGTTTGAAATAACAGGATGTGTGATGTTGATGGATGTATTAGCCGTTTCTGAAAACTGAAATGCAGTGATCTTTACCGTTGAAAGATCTACACCAGGTTGTTGAGGATTGGTCGGCTTTTTACAACAGTAAAAATTATTTGAAAAAATAATTCAACATCAA
>NZ_CAMLGT010000179.1 GCF_946479605.1 uncultured Lacibacter sp. | reverse complement strand
TGCAAAGCCCTTTTCTTGGGTGAAATATTTTTATCGTATTCACTGTTTCGTTTTGCCAACAGGAAAAAATAAATGGGCTTCAGTTGGTATTGTTCATGCAATTGTTGCAGCCATGCATACGAATCGTATGGATCTTTTTCTTTTCCACGCAATACTTCGAAACGCTTGCCGATAGTTGACGGATATTTCAACAAAGCGCCTATTGTTTTCAGTAAGCCTTTGTGCTTGTAACTCCAGGCAATGTCGATATCGTAGGTGGGAAGAAAGCTGAATGGTGAGTGGTGAGTGGTGAGTAGTGAAAACCTTTGCTTCAACTTCTCTTCAAACTTCAGCAGCCAACTATCGATGAGCGGCTGCTGCAAGAATTCTTCTTTCCATGCTAATGCATTCCAATGTGCATAGCGGCCATATTCATCAGGTTCATATTCCAGGTATTCTTCGTAACGGGTGATGAGATAAAATACAGCAGAAAAAAGATCGAATCCTAAATCATCATCAGTCTTGAAAAATGCTTTCACGCCTTCCCATTCAAAACAATTGATGCGTTGTTTGCGAATATCGTGTTGCTGTAATAATCCTGTTGATTGGATAAAGAAAGAAGTTGCATCAATACGCTCACCTGCATAAACAAGCTTCACATCCTTGCTTTGTTGAAACAGTTCTTTATCGTCTGTTACAGCTGCTTCAATCTGCCAACGTTCATGCAGCAGTTGAACAATGTAATTGATGCGGGGTGTGATATGCGGCGTATAAACAAGCATGTTTGAAATTACTGCCCGTTTCGTTCACGCCAAAGTTGATTGAAACTTTTTTCGGGGAACTGCATTTCGCCACGGTGTCGAGTCCAGTCTTTCACAAATGAATTGATCATCCAGCTGCGCATTTTGCTGCTGCCGGTATTCATGAGTTTACGGCTCATCGATACTTTTTTCCAAACCTTCCAGGCCATACGTTCACCAAACGATGCGTATCCTTCTTCCACTGCTTCATACCTGTTCTCTAATAGTAATTCGTGCAGGTTAATACGCATGGGGCAAACTTCGGTACAGTTACCGCATAATGAGGATGCATAACTGAGATGTTTGTATTCTTCCAAGCCACTCAGGTGCGGTGTTAAAACCTTACCGATCGGGCCGCTGTAAGTTGTACCATAACTATGGCCACCGATATTTTTATAAACAGGACAAGCATTTAAACAGGCGCCGCAACGGATGCAGTATAAACTCTCTCTTGTCTTTGGATTCTTCAATACGTTTGTTCGTCCATTATCCAACAGGATCACAATCATTTCTTCCGGACCATCTTTTTCACCGGGTTGCTTTGGACCAAGCACGATGCTGTTGTACACCGTTACGTTTTGTCCGGTGCCATAAGTTGAAAGCAATGGCCAGAACAAACCCAAGTCGTTCATGCTGGGCAATACTTTTTCAATGCCTACAATTACAATATGTGTTTTTGGAAAAGCACAACTCAATCTTGCATTGCCTTCATTTTCTGTAACAGCAACAGCACCAACATCAGCTAAAATAAA
Organism: uncultured Lacibacter sp.; assembly: GCF_946479605.1. Next base: position 6,484 of record NZ_CAMLGT010000179.1, on the reverse strand, counting down.
ATTCGCACCCGTTACACCCACTTCGGCCTGAGTATATTTCTCCCGAAGAATCTTGCGTGCAGTTAATGTCAATTGCTCGGGTGTTGCTTTCGGATCGGTTCCTAATTTTTCTGCAAAGAGTTTGGCTACATCTTCTTTGCTTTTATGCATGGCCGGAGTAACAATGTGGTAAGGTGGTTCATCATCCAATTGCTGAATGTATTCACCAAGATCTGTTTCCACACTTTCAATATTGTGCTTACCTAAAAATTCGTTGAGATGAATTTCTTCGGTTACCATGCTTTTGCTCTTCACCAATGTTTTGCAATTGCGTGCTTCGCAAATCTTTAAAATTTCATCACATGCCTGTTTTGCATTTTCGGCCCAGATGACTTTACCGCCACGGCGTGTAAACTGCAGTTCAAATTCTTCCAGTTGCTGATCGAGTGTTTCCAATGCACGCCACTTCACATTCTTTGCACGTTCACGTGCAGTAAGCAGCTGCGTAAACTGTTGCTTACCCTCAGGCACTTTTGCATTGTACTTACCAATGTTGAAATTGATGGTACGCCTGTGATCGAGATCGGCAGCTTTAATGGTACTCTTAGCAATAAATTTATCTGCAGTCTGGCTCATTGATTAAAGTTACTTCTTTGCTTCTTTTGATGCGTAATACTGGTCGGCAATTTGCGTAAGCACTTCATAAAAATCTTCGCCGTATTTGCGAATGAGTGCTTCTTTCAAAAACACATATACCGGCACTTTCAACTTCTGTCCGTTTACACAACCGGGATTACACATCGGGTCTCTCGGTTCGTAGTTTACATATTGCTGTTCTGTATTTTTGCTCTTGCTGATTTTGATGGGATACAGATGACAGGAGATAGGTTTCTTCCACTGCAGTTCACCGGCATAGTATTGTTGTTCGAAAGCACACTTCACAATTCCTTTTTCGTCTACCAAACCATAGGCGCACATACCATTGCTGATGGTTGGAGTTACCCAGCCAAATTCCTGGTCGTACTGGTACAGGCCGTTTTGTTCAACTACTTTTCTGCCCTCTTCGGTAATGAGGTGTTTGATCTTTTCGTACCCATTGATCACTTCCTTTAACTCATCGTTTGTAAGAGGCGCCCCTGCATCGCCATCCACACAGCAACCACCTTTACATTTGTTGAGGTCGCACACAAATTGTTCCTCCACCACTTCATCACTGATGTAGATATCATCAATTACAATCATGCTGCAAAGATACGGCCGCAGAACAAAAACTTAAGAGAGAGAATTGCAGGTTTAGTTACGCCACTTCAGCGTTTCAATCAGGTGCTGCATATCCTTGTACAAAAATTGCTCCACCGGTTTAATGGAATCGTAGTTCGGCGTTGCATCGAAGTAGAGTGCACCACGCAGGAAATGCCTTGTACTGTCTGTAACAAAAAACTGTTTGCCTGTTGCAGCATTACCGCCCACATCAAAAATAAATCCGTTTACATCTGCACCACCTTTCACGGGTATTTCATCGATGGAGGTTGCTTTTAAACTGTGCTTACTGGTCATTTTAAATGCATCCTGTACCAGCACATCAAATTTATTGGTGCCACCAATTGTTTTGTAGCTGATGTGCATACGGCCGGCAAACTCCGGAAAATCCAGGTTGACCCAATATGGATTCTCCGGTTTGTCATCAAAGAATGTACTGTCCTTCAACACCTTTCCATAGACCGGATACTCGAAGGTGTAAGGATAGCCAGGCTCATCAAACAATACATATTTCTTTTCAGGGTAATCAATTTGAAAATAGCCTTTTGGCCGTGGGCGGGGATCAGAATTACAGGCAATAAAAAAACTAAACAAACTCAGAACATAAAAAGTACGAAGTACAAAGTAAGAAGTACGCAAATGCAATTGTTTCATCTTAATCAATCGAGAGGTTTAATGGTCACTTTCACTTTTTCAATACGGTTGCGGCTTACTTCCTGTACTGTAAATTGAAAATCGCCTGTTTCAATTATATCACCAACTCCTGGCAATCGTTCGGCTAACTCCAAAACAAGTCCTGCCAGCGATTCACTTTCTCCCTTCACTTTATCAAATGTATCAACAGAAAGATTCATTGTTCGGCACATATCATGAATCATTGTGCGGCCTTCAAAAATGTAATTGCTTTCATCAATTTTCTTATTCACACTTTCATCGTCATCAAACTCATCTTTAATGTCACCAATAATTTCTTCTACCACATCTTCCATAGTTACAATACCACTGGTGCCGCCAAACTCATCTACAACAATTGCAAAGTGTATTCTCTTTTGTTGAAATTCTTTCAGCAGATCATCGATCAGTTTATGTTCAGGAACAAAAAAGGGAGTGCGCATTAATTGCTGCCAGCGAAATTCATCTGTATCATTCAAATGCTGCAAAAGGTCTTTTGTATGAAGAATACCTACTACTTCATCAAGGTTGTTTTTATAAACGGGAACACGGCTGTAATGCAGCTCCTGCAGGCGTTTCACCACTTCCTGGAAAGGCATTTTGTATTCTATGCCGCTTACATCAAGTCTTGAACGCATGACTTGTTTCACGGTAATGTTGCTGAAATTCTGAATACCTTTCAATATCTGCTTTTCTTCAACTGTTGCTTCTTCTTCACTCATAAGGTCAATAGCGTAATCCAGTTCTTCTGATTTCAGTGAAGAAGTTTGATACTTCGACATTCTTTTTTCAATGCCATCGGTATAACCAGCCAGCCAGCTTCCTGTTGATTTGAAAATAGGATATACAATTGCATCAATCCACCAACTGGCAAAGTAGGCAAAGAAAATATTGTTTTGTGAGGCCCACACTTTGGGCAAAGTTTCACAAAACAAAAGTATTAATGCTGTAATGGCAGTGGCTTTCAAGATAAACTCAACCCACCATAAATTGTGGCGCAGATTAAGTGCTTCATCAATCAGGAAATTGGTGAGAAAGACAAGGCCAAGATTAAAAATAACATTGGCTGCAAGTAAACTTGCCATCAACACTTTTGGTTCTTCCAGCAGGTTTACAATGCGGCGTGCAGGTGCATCAGGCTTTGTTTTAATTACATTCAGGTCTTTATAACGCAGGGAGAAAAAAGCCACTTCAGCTCCGCTTACCACAAATGAAAAAAACAATAAGATGAGAAAAAGTATGACAAGCAACGTGAGCCCCTGGCTGTTAATGGCCAGCAACACAGGCTTAATTGACAATAAAAAAGAAATACCGGCGTGGTGAAAATCCAAAGCATCAAGATTAAGTGAATAATGTACCGCTCAGGGCAAAAATAAACAACACATGGATATATCCCTAAAACGGAAGATCACCACTGGGTTCGCCAATTGGAGGTATATCGTCGGCATGATAGCCACCCAGCTGATCGGGAACATCATGTTTGCCTGTTCCATCGGCCCGTTTATCAAGCATAATCAGATTATCGCCCACCACTTCAGTAGCATATTTCTTAACACCTTCCTTGTCTTCCCAGCTGCGTGTCTTAAGTCGTCCTTCAATATAAACAAGACTTCCTTTGTGGAGATATTTCTGTGCCAGCTCTGCCAGACCTCTCCAAAGCACCACGGTATGCCATTCCGTTTGGCTCACCAGTTTGCCGGTGCGGTCTTTAAATGTTTCTGTTGTAGCCAGTGGAAATTTGGCAACGGCAATATTTCCTTCCAGCACCTGCACATCAGGTTCTTTTCCAAGATTGCCGATCAGCATCACACGGTTAACTCCTCTCATACGTATAAATTTTAGTTCAGAATGATTTGATCATAGCCAAACGCTTGTCTGTCACTCCTTCTAAATTACGTTTTTTGGTTAACTGTTGTATGCTTCCAGGTAAATAATTCAAGAACTCCTGCTTTTAAAAAATCATTTAACAATTTTGGAAAAGGCAGTTGCTTCAGCTGGGCAAGGGTTTTCCATTCCAGCTTGCTGTGCAAAACCTGTTTTCCATTTAGCTGAACTGCCACAGCCACTCCATGAATAAGCTGATGACTTAATTGTTGTTTTATTGGTTTTGTTGTTGTTATCTGCCGCTGGTGTTTGCTGATGTTATTTTTCTTTAACCACAATTCAGTAGATGATGTATCTGCCGCTTTCCATTCTTTTTCATTTGCATATTCCTCATTGGGAAATTCGTACAAATTGCTCCAAATATCTTTTCCTGTTCGCTTCTGCACTGCAATTTTTCCATCATGCATGAGCAGGTAAAACCTGAACCACCTGCTGCGGATCTTATTTTTCTTGGCCTTTACCGGCAGCTCATTCACTAACTGTTGTTCAAATGCTGTGCACTTTCCCTTTATTGGGCAGTTTAAGCAATCCGGTAGATCCGGCTTGCAAACCGTTGCCCCAAAATCCATAATGGCCTGGTTATAGAAAGCAGGCGAAGTTGTGTCAAGACATTCAGCTGCTAATTGCTGAAACAGTTTTTTCCCTTTTGTACTATCAATAGCTATATCAAGTCCAAAATACCTGCTTAATACACGGAATACATTCCCATCCACAACGGCATGTGGCAATCCAAACCCAAACGATGCAATAGCAGCAGCAGTATACGGCCCCACGCCTTTCAGTTCAAGAATGGTTTCGTAAGTGGAAGGAAATTTCCCCTTCAGTTCAAATGCTATGAATTGAGCCGTGGTATGCAAGTTTCTGCAACGGTTGTAATACCCCAATCCTTCCCATAATTTATACACTTCTTCTATAGGAGCTTTCGCAAGTTTTTGAACAGTTGGATATTGATTTACAAATCGTTCATAGTATTTAAGTCCCTGCTCAGCACGGGTTTGCTGCAGAATAATTTCACTCAACCATATACGGTACACATCTTTCTCCCCTTTCCAGGGTAGCTCCCGTTCATTTATTGTACGGTGCCAGTGAAGTAGTTTTTGCCTGAAATAATTTGACTTGTCCATTGTGTTGTAAATGCCGCCAGCCAAGGATGTTAATGCAAAATAAGGGGAATAGCTCCAAGTGGTCGCCTTTTTTTCCTCATAATCAACCAGTTACTAAAATAATTTTGGCCGATATGTTTCATTTTGTGAAATTATTTCAGGATATTAGTCCAAAATAATCACAACCCTTAAATTTTTTACGCATGCGCAAAGCAGATCTTGTGAACCAAATCTCAGAAAAAACAGGCATCCCCAAGGTGGATGTGCTTGTTACGCTTGAAACGATGTTCAAAGAAGTAAAAGATTCTCTTTCTGCGGGTCAGAATATTTACATCCGTGGATTCGGAAGTTTTATTACCAAAAAAAGAGCAGCCAAAATTGGCCGTAACATCAAGCGTAATACTGCTGTTCATATTCCTGAACATTATATACCTGCGTTTAAACCAGCCAAGGAGTTTGTACAGGAAGTAAAAACAAATTACACCGGTGGAGCCGTACAGAAAGACGATGCCGATGATGAAAGTTAAATAAGCTTTCGCCCGGTTTTTAATGGCTTACTTGCTGTAGATTTGCACTTCAATTTCTGAAGTGTGAAAAGGCAACAAATTATTTATGTAACTGCTGCTGTTTCAGCAGTTTTTCTTTTGTTTTTTTTTGGACGAACAGTTCCATCCAAAGCAGTTGATGAGCATGCCGGTCATGATCATGCTTCCGCCCCTGCCCAGGCTGCTGGCACAAATGCAGCCCAAGCTGTTTCACTTGATTTTCCTACCATGCTTGGTCTTGCTAAAAAAAGGCTCTCTCCCCAGCAACTGCAAAAAGTAACAGAATGGGAAAACTCCGTTGTACGGGGTGATGTAAAAAATCAACAGATTCAGGTGTATCGCAAGCTTTCTGCTTTCTGGATGGATACCATCGGGGCCTTTGTGCCGTATGCAAAATACATTGCGGAAGCTGCTAAGTTGGAAAATTCAGAGAAAAACCTCACCTTTGCAGCCCATTTGTTTTTAGGGGAGCTGCAAACTGTATCGGAACAACCGCTGCAGGTGTGGATGGCTAAAGAAGCAAAAGAGTTATTTGAAAAGGCGCTGGAGTTAAATCCAAACAATGATTCTACAAAAGTAGGACTGGGCAGCACTTATTTTTTTGGTGGCGGCGGCAGTGAGCCCCCCATGAAAGGAATTGCTCTGATACGTGAAGTGGCAGAGAAAGACCCCAGCAATGCTTTTGCCCAATACATGATGGGAGTTGGTTCAACCATTAGTGGACAATGGCCCAAAGCCATTGAACGTTTTGAGAATGTGGTTGCACTGCAGCCCCAGAATCTTGAAGTGATCCTTCGCCTGGCCGATGCTTATAAAACCACTGGTGATAAAGCAAACGCTAAAAAGAAATATGAACTGTTTTTGCAGACGGTAAAATCCCTGGAAACACAGGGGAAATTCAGGAGTAATCCTGAAATGATCAAGCAGATTGAAGACCAGATAAAATTATTATAACTCTATTTATTAACGAACGTAAAACGTATTAAACATGCCTTGCGGAAAAAAGAGAAAGCGTCATAAAATTGCGACGCACAAGCGTAA
>NZ_CAMLGT010000178.1 GCF_946479605.1 uncultured Lacibacter sp. | reverse complement strand
CGTGACCGCAGGAACAGAGTAATATAAATCATTATTCCCTATGTAGAAACGCTCTTCCCATACCATGAGGGTAGCAAGAAATTGTTACCCTTTTTTGTGTGCGTACTTAACCAATATTTTCCAGTTGTTGCAATACCGGAATCAGCGAACGCCCCTGTTCGGTGAGATAATATTCAATATGCAGTGGCTTTTGCTTGATGGTTACCTTCTCCAGCAAACCTGTTTCTTCCAGTTCTTTCAACGCAGCAGCAATGGCTTGCTTGTTCGATCCTTTCAGTTCACGCAATAAACTGCTGAAACGCAAAGGCTGTTCCACTGCCAAACGCAGTATTTCCGGTTTCCATTTACCTGCAACCAGTTTTAACATGGCTTGTGCCGGACAGGTTTGTTCACTTTCCACTTCTTTTTTAGTAGTCATAATTATTTGACTTATTGTTTGCCTCAACTGACCTGTTGAACTTTGTACAAAATTAAAACATATTATGGCACAGAACAGTGAAGAGGCGTTGCACAACAGCAGGGAAACAAGTTTTAACACAGCAGTTAACACAAACGGCACGAACCCGCTTTTATGCGATCCGCAAACAGGCATTTGTGAAATTCCTGTAAAGGAAACAGCAGCAGTGGTTGAAGCAAAGCAACAGGCTGGAGAAAAACCGGTAAAGGTGATTTACTATACAGATCCTATTTGTTCATCCTGCTGGGGTATTGAGCCGCAGTTACGAAAACTGAAGCTTGAATATGGCGACAGTATTACAATTGAATACAGGATGGGTGGGCTGTTGCCCGACTGGAGTTATAACAGCGGCGGCATCAGCAAACCATCGGATGTGGCACATCATTGGGATGAAGTGAGTGCTTATTACGATATGCCCATTGATGGTGATGTGTGGCTGGAAGATCCGTTGCAGTCATCGTACCCGCCTTCCATTGCGTTTAAAGCAGCTCAGTTGCAGGATGCAGATAAAGCAGTTTTGTTTTTGCGTGAACTGAGAGAAATGCTTTTCCTTCAGAAGAAAAATATTGCACGCTGGGAAAATTTGGCCATTGCTGCCGAAGTATCCGGTTTAAATATTATTCAATTGAAAAATGATTACGAAAGCAGGGCAGTGGAATTATTTCATGATGATCTGGCGCTTGCAAAGAAGATGGGCGTAAGAGGTTTTCCTTCTATGTTCTTTACTGATGCGGAAGGACGTACAGAGTTTGTGTATGGAACAAAACCTTATGCCGTGTATGAACAGGCGGTACTGAAAATTTATCCTGAAGCAAAGAAAAAAAGCTACAGCAAAAGCAGTACTGATCTGTTTTTAAAATATCATTCATTAACAGCAAAAGAGTTTGCAGAGCTGTCTGGGGTTAACCGTGCAGAAAGTGAAGCATTGCTGAATGAACTGGCAGCAAAAGAAGTGCTGCAGAAAATAAACAGTAAGAACGGTGCTGTATGGAAACTGCGTAAGAACAGTAATTGAATAATGTAAACAGCGTGGTTAGGTACAACAGCAAAACTGTTGCTTGTTTTTTGTTTTGCAGAAATAAACAGGCGCTCACAATTTGTGTAGCGCCTGTTCTGCTTTGTATGTGTCAATGAATTCTGTCTCCTCTTATTTCCATGCGTTTCATCAGGTCTTTTTCAAACTCCAGCCATTCCTTCCATCTGTCACGCACTTTCTTTTTTGGAAGATAATGTTCTGCCATGGTGATGAAGAGGGTATAGTGCCCGGCTTCGCTTTCCATGAACATGCGGTAGAATTTGCGCAGGTAATCATCATTCAACCCTTCGCTCAGGCGTTTAAAACGTTCGCAGCTGCGTGCTTCTATCAAGGCCATGGTTAACAGCTCATCAAGGAAACGATCATCCACATGCCCGCCTTTTTTCTGAAATGCAAGCAGCTCGTTTACATAAATATCTTTTCGTTGTTTGCCCAGTTTTAATCCACGTTTTTGCAGTTCATTCAGCACAGCACGGAAATGTCCCCATTCTTCCGTAACAATGGGTGCCAGTTCTGTTACCAGTTTATCATACTGGCTGTAACGTTGTATCAATGAAATACAGGTGGTGGCAGCCTTCTGCTCACAATACGCATGATCGGTTAAAATATCTTCCAGCGAAATAGCGGTAAGGTCAACCCAGCGGGGATCAGTAGGTAATTGCAGCCCGAGAATATTTTTTACATCAATGGTTTCGTTGTCCATGCAGCAAAAATAAAGCTCTCCTGAAAAAGAGAGCTTACTTACTTTGTAAAACCAGAGATTAGAATGGTGTTCATCACAGGTTTGCAACAGACCACGTTAAAGGGATAAGGTGTAATGGTTAGCTGATTGCTGCGGCAAAGTGAAGGATTATTCTTTATATGAACAATACCACAAAGCGGGTAGTTGCGTAATTTAATTGTTAAAAAAAGTAATAGATGAATAGTGATAAAGCTTTTTCATGTTGGCCGAAAACTACATGAGGAACTTATTCTTCTTACATTCCTTTTTTTATTTAATTTTCGGTTTCATATCCACTCACTATGCGCTTGATCCCTTTCCTGCTTGCAACAACCGTAACTGTTGGTCTTGTTATTACATTAAATACAAGAATTGGCCCGGCACCTGCACTTGGTAAATTTTTAAGTCCGCAACATGGTTTCTGGCAAAATGCTGAAAATGTATCGGCCGGCTTTAATGAAGAGCTGAGTTTCCCCGAACTGAACGGTAATGCACAAGTGTATTTTGATGAGCGACTGGTGCCGCATGTGGTGGCAGACAATGATGCCGATGCTTATTTTATACAAGGTTACCTGCATGCAAAGTTTCGTTTGTGGCAAATGGAATTTTCAACACATGCTGCTGCGGGTCGCATCAGTGAAATAGTGGGAGAGCGTGCTGTAAAGTTTGATAAAGAACAACGACGGATAGGAATGACCTTTGCTGCGGAGAACATGCTGAAAGAAATGGAAGCAAATGAATTCACGAAGCTTTCGGTTGATAATTATACAAAAGGAGTGAATGCATATATTGAACAACTGCCCGAAAGTGCTTACCCCATCGAGTATAAAATACTTGGTTATAAACCGGAGAAATGGAATAACCTCAAAACAGCTTTGTTCATAAAACAAATGACCAAGACGCTGGCGTTTTCTGTTGATGATCTCCCGTTAACGGCATTGAAGAAAGTGTTTACCGATGATCAGATAGAAGTACTGTGGCCGCAGTTGCAGGATTCGTTAGATCCTATCGTGCCTAAAGGAACAGTATTTGATCCGCCAGCTGCAACAGCCATTGCACCGGCAAGTGTTGATTCGTTGTACCTGCAAAAGAAAGATTCAGCATTGAAAGTGGCCATGCTTGATCAGCCATCGAAAGATAACGGCAGTAACAACTGGGCAGTAAGCGGAACAAAAACAAAAAGCGGTGCACCTATACTTTGTAATGATCCGCATCTTGAACTGAGCTTGCCTGCTATCTGGTACGAAATGCAGATCACCACCAACAACATGAATGCGTATGGTGTTTCTTTTCCCGGTATTCCCGGTGTGGTCATCGGGTTTAACGACAGCATTGCATTTGGTTTTACTAATGCCGGAAGAGATGTGCGTGATTTTTACGAGATCAAATTCAAAGACAACAGCAAACAGCAATACTGGTTCAACAACCAATGGCAAAACGCACCGCAGCGTATTGAAGAAATAAAGATCAAAGGACAGCCTTCTGTATTTGATACGGTTGCTTATACGGTGTTTGGCCCTGTTACTTATGATGAAAGTTTCAGCACACCACTCACCAACAACAAAGCCATTGCTACAAGATGGATCGCTCATGACCCCAGCAATGAATTGCTGATGTGGCATTACCTCGACCGTGCAAAGAATTATGAAGATTATTACAATGCCATCAAACACTTTACGGTACCTGCACAGAACATGATCTTTGCCAGCAAGCGTGGCGATATTGCCATTTGGCAACAAGGTCATTTTCCTTTGCGCTGGAACAGGCAGGGCTTGTATGTAATGCCGGGTGAAGACAGCAGTTATATGTGGCAGGGAATTATTCCGCCTGCTGAAAACCCGCACCAGGTAAATCCTGTCCGTGGTTTTGTGAGCAGCGCCAATCAACGTCCTGTTGATGGTGCGTATCCATATTTTATTCCCGGTGGTTATGATGTGTATCGTGGTATGGAGATCAACCGGCGCTTAACTGCCATGAACAATATTACGCCGCAGGATATGCAGGCTCTGCAAAATGTAAACTACAATCCGTTGGCTGAGGTGGTAACAAAGCTCATGATCAAATACACTGATGAAAGTAAACTGAATGCAGATGAAAAAAGATTTTTTGCGATGATCAAAGGATGGGACTTGCAAAATGCAGTTGATTCAAAAGCTGCTACTGTGTTCCAGGTGTGGTATGATAGTTTAGAAGTGAATGTGTGGTATGATGAACTGGTGCAAAAGGATACGGTTACTTATGTGTGGCCATCGGAATTTACATTGGCCGATGCATTGACGAAAGATTCGCTCTTTGCATTTGTGGATGATGTGCGCACGCCTGCAAAAGAAACCATTTTTGATGTATTTGTTAAGTCGTTAAAAGCTGCAACACCTGAATTGCTGCTGATGGAAAAAGAACAAACACTCGACTGGTGGAAACATAAGAACACAACGGTGTACCATATCTTAAAAGATGCAGTGATGCCCTTTGCACGATCAGGCCTGCAAACAGGTGGAGGTAAACACATCATCAACGCCACACAACACAGTCATGGGCCAAGCTGGCGCATGATCGTTCATCTCACCAATGAAACAGAAGCCTATGTGGTATACCCCGGCGGACAAAGCGGTAACCCCGGCAGCAAGTATTACGATCAGTTTATTGATACATGGGCTGCCGGACAATATTACAAAGCATGGGTGATGAAGAAAGGAGAGGAGAGCAGTAAGAATATTAAATGGACAATGAGCTTTAAAAAAGCATAACACAACAAATCAACGATCATGAAATTTTTAGTCGCTTTATTGTTAACGGCCATTCTTAGTTATGCTGCCGGTTTTTATTTGCCCTGGTGGTGTATTGCTGTTACTGCATTTATTGTTGCCGTTGCCATTCCACAAAAGCCAGGCAAAGCATTTCTTAGCGGATTCCTTGGTTTGTTTTTGTTATGGGTTGGTCTTGCCTTGTATATTGATATGGGCAATCAGCATATCCTCTCCATGAAGATTGCAGAGCTGTTGTTTAAATCACATTCGCATGCACTCATTATGGGGGTTACCGGTTTGGTAGCAGGATTGGTGGGTGGTTTTGCGGCTGTGAGTGGAGCTTATCTTCGACAACCAAAGAAAGTAGCTGCATAATTCTATTGCTTTGGAGAAAGAAGAACGCAAAGACAAGCGCAGAGTGAACTTTCTGCAGTTAACTCTTTTTCTCTTGTTCTCTGTACCGGGCTTTTACTTCGTCAATAAGAATTAGTTTTTTCCTAACAGCAGCAACAGTATTTTCGTGCATGCTGCGTATTATTCTGTTGCTTCTCCTCACCGGATCATCACTGTTGTCCTTCGCCGGAAAGATCACCGGAACTGTTACCAATGAAAAAGGCGAACCGCTGTCTTACTCTTCTGTCAACATTAAGGGAATGAAAACGGGTACTTCGGCCAACAGCCAGGGTGTTTACTTTTTGCAGCTGCCAGCCGGTACATACACCGTTGTTTGCAGGCATGTGGGTTACCAGTTGCAGGAAAAAACAATTACAGTTACTGCTGATGATATACAGGTTGATTTTGTGTTGAAGGAACAAACAGTAAGTCTGGGTGAAGTGGTGGTGAAGGCCGGTGCAGAAGATCCTGCTTATGCCATCATCCGCAAGGCCATCAAGAAGCGGAAAGAATATGTGAATGAAAACGACAGCTATACCTGCGAAGTGTACAGCAAGGGAACCATGAACCTGCGTGACTTTCCCAAAAAGTTTATGGGACAGGATGTGGATTTTGAAGACGGCGATACCAGCAAAAAGAAAATGATCTATCTCTCGGAAACAGTGTCCACACTTTCAGTTGATAAACCCAATAAGATCAAGATCGATGTACTCAGCACAAGAGTAAGCGGACAAAGTGATGGGTTTGGATTTGCAGGTGCACGCTATATTTCATTTTATGAAAACAATGTGCAGATCAGTAATTCTCTTAACCCACGTGGCTTTGTGTCTCCTGTTGCAGAAAACGCATTGCATTATTACAAGTATAAGTATGAAGGTGCATTCAGCGAAGAAGGAAAACTGGTAAGTAAAATAAGAGTGATACCCAAGCGCAGTTATGAGCCTTGCTTTAGCGGCTACATTAATATTGTGGAAGATGAATGGCGTATTCACAGTCTTGCGCTAACGCTTACCAAACAAAGCCAGATGAATTTTGCCGACACATTACGTGTGGAGCAATTGTACAAGCAGCTGGGCACTAACTTCTGGGTCATTGAAAGCCAGTTGTTATACCCTGCGGTGAAGTTTTTTGGGTTTGATGCTTATGGCAGCTTTGCCAATGTGTACCGCAACTTTAATACAGATCCATCGTTTGAGAAAAAGCATTTTGGAAAAACAGTGTTGAAGTACGAAACAGGTAGCAACAAAAAAACAATGGACTATTGGGATAGCATTCGTCCGCTGGCACTTACGGCTGAAGAGCAACGGGATTACATAAAGAAAGACAGTTTGGAGCAGCTGCGGAAAGACCCAGTCTATCTTGATTCACTTGACCGCATCAGTAATAAAATAAAACCGGCCTCTTTTGTGTTCTTTGGAAAAACATTCAACAGGCAAAATAAAAAGCTAAGCGTTACCACACCGGGCTTGCTTACTGCCGTTGGATTTAATACCGTGGAAGGATTGGTGTTTGATGTACCGGTTACCATACGGAAACAATTTACAGAGCGAAAGAACCTCAGCATTATTCCGCACCTGCGTTATGGTATGAGCAATGAACGTTTCAATGCATGGGGAACAGTGCGTTACAACTTTGGCCGAAAGTATTTTTCATCTGTAAGCATCAGTGGTGGTAAGCGTGTGTTTCAGTTGAACAACGATAACCCGATTGAAGAATTATCGAACACCATCTCTACCTTGTTCTATAAAAACAACTTCATGAAATTGTATGGCGCTAATTACGGACGCATCAACTTTTCAAAAGCAGTGGGTGGTGGTTTCAACTTCACGGTTAACCTGCAATACCAGGATCGTCAGCCATTGGAGAATACCACTGATTACAGCTGGAACAATAAAACAACAAGAACCTACAGCCCCAACCATCCGGTTGAATTACTGTCGCAGAATTTTGTACCACACCAGGCAGCAACAGCAACAATAGGCATCACCTTTCAACCCGGTGCACGGTATGTTGAATTTCCTGACCGTATTGTAAGTGCAGGAAATAAATGGCCTACACTTCATTTATTGTACACAAAAGGATTGAAAAATGTATTGGGCAGCGATGTTGATTATGATAAATGGCAGCTAACGGTACGGGACAACCTTAATCTTAAAATGGCCGGTCGTTTTAATTACAGGGCACAAACAGGCGGCTTCCTCAATAAAGCAAGTGTGTTTGTGCAGGACCTGAAACATTTTCCTGGCAACCGCTTGCTGCGTTCGTCTGATTATATGACTGCCTTTCAGTTGCCGCAATACTATCGTTACAGCAATGCCGATGATCTGTATGCGGCTGTGTTTACTGAACATCATTTCAACGGATTCATCACCAATAAAATTCCGGGGTTAAAACAACTCAACTGGCATTTGGTAAGTGGTGTTAGTGCCATGTGGCTGCCCAAACAAACTTATGCCGAATGGCATGTGGGTCTTGAAAATATTTTCCGCCTGTTCAGGGTGGATGTGGTAACGGGCTATCAGCAAAATCTTCGTCCACGTATGGAAGTGCGTATCGGCACGTTGATCAATGTTGGTGGTGGGGGAGATGACTAGTTAGTTCATGGTTCATCGTTCATGGTAAATCAGCAGCCCGGCACTCAGCATTCACTACTCACGCTTACTTGGTTTTTGTTTTTTGACCATGATTTTTCA
>NZ_CAMLGT010000177.1 GCF_946479605.1 uncultured Lacibacter sp. | reverse complement strand
TTTCAGTTTAAGTGAGTCAAAATTATGGTATTTTGGGTGATTGACATCATTTTTAACAGTATGAAATGATTTTTGTTTTTCAGCAGGTTAGCCTTTGTTTTCAATGTGTTATTTATTATTTCGCTTGTGATCCAGAATATGGAAATCAGTCTGCCTTCCTCTCTGGGCTCAGTGCTGGTGCTGGGCGGGTTGCTGTTGAGTCTTGTAATGAATCTTGTAGTGAATGTTTGGATGGCTTTCTTGCTCGCCCGTAAAAAAATACAACTTAAGATACGGACAGTGTACTTTCTGAATATGGTGGTACTTATCTTTCAACTCTTCATCTACTTTGTATGATCAAGCAACTGTTATCCGATAAGGCGATCAAACTTTTTCTTGTACTGGCTGGTTTTTTTATTGCCAATGCATTGATAGCTGAGATCATTGGTGTAAAGATTTTTTCATTGGAAAAAACGTTGGGCTTTTCTCCTATGGAGATAAAGCTTTTTGGGAATGTGTTGTCTGTTAATTTAACCGCAGGCGTGTTGTTGTGGCCGGTGGTTTTTATTATGACGGATATTATTAATGAGTATTATGGCATGAAAGGTGTTCGTTTCCTTTCTTACCTCACAGCAGGGCTCATCATATTTGCGTTTATCATCTTTTTCTTTGCCATGAAACTTACCCCGGCCGATTTTTTTATTACCAGTAAACAAGGGAGTGGAGTGCCTGATATGGAGAAAGCCTATAATAGTGTGCTGGGGCAGGGTGGTTTCATTATCATTGGATCATTAACAGCATTTATACTTGGCCAGTTGATCGATGTATTTATTTTTCACCGCATCAAAAAAGTAACAGGAGAAAAAAGTATCTGGCTACGGGCTACCGGCTCAACATTGGTATCTCAGTTCATTGATAGTTTTGTTGTGCTGTTCATTGCCTTTTATATTGGCACAAGAGTAAACCGGCAGGGAACTGATTTTGTGTGGCCCATGAATTTATTCCTGGCTGTTGGGTTGGTCAATTACATTTATAAATTCATTGTAGCAATTGTACTTACACCTGTCATTTATCTGGTTCATGGTATTATTGAGCGTTATCTCGGGCATGAAAAGGCTGCTGCAATGAAACAGGCTGCTATGCAGGATTAGGAGTATGCGACAGACGACAGCTCATCGCTCGTATTTCCGGTGTTGTTGCCTTGCTTACAGCTTTCTTAATGTTTTTCTTTCAGCATTTTTGCAACCAACTTATCTATGGGAAGCGTAACTGTTTCTTCGTTGAAGTTTTCCCAATCAATTAAACGCAGTACTTCCGATTCGCCCATAGGGTCTGCTACCTGCTGTGGCGTAAAATCAAAAGGAGTTGTTTTAAAAGGAAGCGTGATCGGCTCTAACGGTTTCACGTAATAATAAATTGAAAGTATCTGGTGAGCATTATTAAACGCACTCTGCTGATAAAAATCAGTCGTGTATAAATGATCACCTATCTCTGAATCAATGAACAGTTCTTCTTTTATCTCCCGCTTCAGGCAATCTCTTGTGCCTTCACCTATTTCCAAACCACCACCGGGAAATTTTGTAATGTAAGCACCACGGATGTATTCATCACTTACTAATACTTTCTTGTCGTCTGTCATAATGATGCCGTAAACACGAACAGTAAGTGTCATAATTGTGCAGCTGTTTAAAAAAGTTTCTTACGTAAAAAATAAATACCCAGTAAAAGCGAAAGTCCAAGTGATATGAGGATGGGGAAATAAAATGCAAAAGCTGAATGCGAACCGGGTATGGGCACATTCATGCCATAAATACTGGCTACCAATGTGGGCAACTGCAGCATAACCGTAACAGAAGTAAGGCGTTTCATTACCTGGTTCTGGTTGTTGCTGATGATACTGGCAAATGCATCCATTGTTGAGCTGAGGATGTTGGTGTAGATATTCGCCATCTCAAGTGCCTGGCTGGTATCAACGATCAGATCCTGTAAAAACTCATCTTCTTCTTCGTTCAGTGAAAGAAAATTGGTGCGTTGCAGTTTCATGAGCAGCATTTCATTACTGCGCAGTGCGGTAACAAAGTACACAAGGCTTTTTTGAATGCGCATCAGGTCAAGCAACTCTTCGTTACGGTTGGCATCGTATAGTTTTTGTTCAAGTAGGTTTCGGCGATGATTGATTTCTTTCAGAAACTCCATGTATGCCTGCACTACTTTCTCAAATATTTTCAACACCATCATATTCCGTTTGTCGGGATGGCGGTTTTGAAATGTGTTCAGAAATTTTTTGATGGCTCCGTTATCGAATGAATTAACGGTTACAATCTGGTTATGTGTTAGAATAATCCAAATAGGGATGGTAATGTAAAATGCATCGCTGTCGTTAAACGAGTTGTTTTCCGTGGGCGTTTTAATAACAATCAGCTTTACATTATCCTCCAGTTCGTAACGGGAGCGTTCATCAATATCCAGCGAATCGGTTAAGAAGTCAAGTGGAATATCCAGGGCATCTGCAATTTCTGTAAACTCTTCCTGTTTTAGCGGGGGTACAATATTTACCCAGGCACCGGATTCAGGCTTTTCAATGGCAAGTGTTTTGCCGTTTTCGTTTTTAAAAAATTGCAGCATGGCGGCGCAAAGGTAAGTGCGTCGTTTTAATCTGCGGTTGAAAATTCAATGGCTTCGTTCTTCCTGTGGCGGATGGTTTTGTAGTGATGTGTATTATGGAACAGGTTAAAGTACAACAACTCCCGGATGGTAATGAGGCCCAGCACAGGGTGGGGTACATGGTATTCGTCCATAGAGTCATCTTCCCAATAATAACGTATCTGATCAAGGAACTTGGTGCAGATCTGTTCAAAGCGGGTGATCAGTTTTTCTTTTGTCCCTTTCTCTTCTTTTACATTGGGTACATAACGTTTGTCCTGCTCATACCCTTCATCCAGTTTCTGGTAATATACCTGCAGCAGTTCTTCGTATGAACGGGAAGCATGATCGGGCTTGCCATATTTCCATTTCAAAAAGAATTTGGGCGCAAATAAGCCAAGCCAGCTTCGGTGGAGGCTTAAAGAAAGATGTTCAAGATTTTCAGCAACGGACCATTGTTCAGATTTATAAAAAAACTGAACATCATCCATCTGCCTGCACTGTTTCACAATGTCTTCTATTGTGTTTTCAGCGTGGCTGATAATTTGAAATTTGTTTAAATGATAGCGTTTTGCAATCATCGGGTGCTGGGTTAGGGTTTAGGATTTTGGATTAAAGTTCGATCGTGCCAGAGAAGACAAATGTGGCGGGGCCACAAAGCCAAATGTTTTCAAAAGACGAGTCGGATATTTTGTCAAACTTCACTTTCAACTCTCCGCCCGGCGTCAGGATCTTTTTTTCCTGGTGCCCGTTGGTGTTGCTGCTGGCAGCAATGGCTGCGGCTGTAACACCTGTACCACAACTCAGGGTTTCGGCTTCTACACCCCGTTCGTAAGTACGTACGCTGAGAGCGTCTTCGTGAACTTGAACAAAATTAACATTGATCCCCACTTTAGAAAACCGGGGTGAGTAGCGGATACGTTTCCCTTCCTCAAAAACTGCGGTTTTTGCGATGTCGTTTTCCCAGCGGATATAATGAGGCGAACCCGTGTTCAGCACCACATGATCTTCGTATTTTTCAACGGCATCCACATCTTTCATTTTCAGTTCCACCCAGCCGTTTTCCAGCACCTTTGCTTCGTGAAACCCGTCTGTAGCAAGGAATTCAGCGTTTTTTTCAATAATACCCAGGTCTTTTGCAAAGGCCACCAAACAGCGTCCGCCGTTGCCACACATGCTGCCTTCATTACCATCTGCATTGTAGTAAACCATTTCAAAATCGTAGCCTTCTTTCTGTTGCAGCATCATCAAACCATCGGCCCCGATGCCAAATCTTCTATCACATAAAAAGGCTACTTCTACGCTGGTTAATTGCGTAAAATTACCAAGCCTGTTATCTAATATTACAAAATCGTTACCAGTGCCCTGGTATTTATAAAATGGAATGGTCATGTAGTTTATGTTAATGGGGAGTAATAAGTAGCAATTGCCCCTCGTCAAACTCCTCGTTTTAAGTGTTGTGTTCTTCCTGCTAAATTACAACAAAGCCGCATTTCAGCCTTTATGTACTGTAATGCGACTTTATGTTATCCGTCAAATTAAAGCTGGCTATATTCCGGAAATGATTTCGAGCGACTTTTTGATGAGATTTTCCACTGCTGCACCGCCGTCCTTGCTAAACTCCTTTTTAACCCTGTTGGCCACAATGGCGCTGATGGAAAGGCATTGATGGCCCATCATTTTGCCAAGCCCATAAATGGCTGAGGTTTCCATTTCAAAGTTGGTAATGCGGTGCTGGCCAAAACGAAACTCCGTCAGCCGGTCAATAAAGGCAGGGTTAGAGAGGCCCAGGCGGAGTACCCTCCCCTGAGGGCCATAAAAGCCAGGGCATGTTACAGTAATACCATGATGGTATCCTTCAACAAAATGTTTGAGCAGTTGCGATCCTGCGCCGGTGATATAGGGCGACGAAAGACTGTCCTGCACCTGTGTTTGCGTTACAAAAGCATGCAGCAGCTGTTTTTCCTCTTCGTTACTATCATGTCGGTAAAAATGCAGAAGGTTATCAATACCTAAACCATGTGTTGATACCACAAATCCATCAACAGGCATATCGGCCTGCAATGAACCCGAAGTGCCAAGCCGTATGATGTGTAATGATGTGAGCGATGGTTTAATTGTTCTTGTTTCAAAATCAATATTCACCAAGGCATCCAGTTCGTTCAGCACAATATCAATATTATCAGGGCCAATGCCGGTTGATACAACGGAGATGCGTTTATTGCCAATGAAGCCGGTGTGTGTTACAAACTCACGGTGCTGTAACCTGTGCTCTACCTTGTCAAAATGTTTTGACACTTCTTTTACACGATCCGGATCGCCAACAGTAATAACAGTTGATGCAAGCTCATGAGGATGTACATTTAAATGATATACAGCACCCCTGTTATTGATAATGAGTTCGCTTTCTGCAATTCTTTGCATAGTTCTTTGGGAGTATTTGTTCGAATATACTACATTTGCACCTCACAAATTGGTCCTGTGGCCGAGTGGCTAGGCAGAGCTCTGCAAAAGCTCCTACAGCGGTTCGAATCCGCTCGGGACCTCTAAAAAATAAAAGCGTTGGAAACCCTTCCTGCGCTTTTTCTTTTACACCGTATGCGTTATTCAAATTACATTGGCATTGCAGCAGGGTTGCTCATGATACTTGTGGGCACTTTTACCTGGTCTCATATTCCATCTATCAATGCAAATGTTACGGGTTTTGGTTCCGAAACGTTCAGCAAGTTTGGCAAACCAGTACTCATGAATGTGATCCTGTTTAGTGTTGCAGCTGTGCTTTTTCTTATCCCGAAATTATGGGCGAAGAAAGCCAACCCGTTTGTAGGCGCCATCAACTTTGCATGGGCTTTGCGTAACCTGGTATTACTTTCAACCTGCCAGGGCGGAGAGTGTCCTCAAACAACGGCATGGCTGTATGTTTACTTTGGTCTTGCCTTCATCATGCTGGTGATGACAGTATTGCCTGACATGAAAGTGATAGACAAAAAGTAAAGAACCGGGAATTTGGATTTGGGAGTTCGGAATTAGTACCGCAATTTGAGTGAATCTGACTCTCTATGTGTGATCCTAATTACAAATTACTAATTCCAAACATCAGGCGGCAGTAACAGCCAAAGGTTCTTCTTTCGATAGCTCTTCCGGCTCCAGTTCAATCCTGTGCAGAATATCTTTTAATGTAGCTGCCCGTTGTATCATGTAAGGAACAGTATCAAGCCCGTTTACAAATTTCAGAATGTAAGTGTAGATACCAATAAGGTCACCTGCTTCTGTTTGTGCAGCACCAGCACCTGTATTCGAAACAATCAGTAGTGAAATTGTCATAATCACCATCACCAGTAATTCCATTACACCAAAATTCCATGCTTCCTGATCGCTGATCTTAATCTGCCACTTGCGCAATTGATGATAATGTTCGCTGATGCGTAACGGATTCTTTGATGCAAGAACAGATATCTGCTGCTCCAGTTCATCATTCTTCAGTTTGTTTAACCGGCGCATACGTTTGCCATAGAAATAGCTGATAATGGTAACGGGAATAAGCATGAGTAAACACACCATCACCACCTGCACATCATAAAAGAATAAAAGAATGAGTGAGCCGATAATGTTATATGCTGCTTCAATAATGTAGTTGAGATCAAATTCAAGAAAATCAATAAACTCACGTGATAACGTGGAGTGTGCACTGAGTTTTGACAGGTGTTTATTTTTATTTCGGCTCACCAGCTTTACCACAAGCCCGGTGTAAATATCAGAGTAGGTTCTTGAATCGTAACGATGGCGGATAGTACCGGTAACAACCCAAAGCAAATGCGCTGCCGCTAAAAAAATCAAACCATTGTAAGAGCCTTTGATCAAACCGTTAACCGCTTCGCCCAAAAAATAAGGGCGCAGCAACAAGCCCAGCATCTCTATACCAAAAAGGGAATAGGTGAGCAGTAACCTGTATTTATACTTTTGAATGATGGTTTGAATAATCCACTTGCCGGGCATACGAACTCCTTGCTTTTACAATGTTGATACAATAGACTGTGCAGAATTGCCGGCGTTTAGTGTACGTAAAACTTTTGCCGGTTAACGGATCAGTAAGAAGCAGCAAAGGTAGTTCGATGGGCTGTCAGTCCTGCCTGTTAATTTGTTCCTTCTGTGTGACAGAATTACCAGCCATTCCTGAAATGGTTTTGCGGCAGTCGGGCGTACCGCACTGGCATTCAAACGTTTCAGCACTTTCGTTGAGCAGATCTGCATAGTCCAGCGTAAGTTCCTGGCCGGGTAAAATGGGGTGCAGGGCCACTAAGTTCAATCCTTTGTAGGCAGTGTTTGGGCGGCAGGAGTGGTTTTGCGGTGCCCATTCCGATGGATTATTATCCCATAACACATACACTTCTGTACTTAATGGAACGGCATAATGCCTGAACAGCAGCTTTTCTTCGGGTAGCCAGTTTTCTTCAACCCAGCGTTTTGTAACAATGCGCTGTGGACGTTCCTCGCCTTTGAAAATAATTTCGCCGTCAGCAATATGCGTATTGGCATAAATACCGAAGCCGGCAATAGAATTGCCCTTCATGACATATTTCTTTTGCCTGCGTTTATGCCGTGCAATACCTTCTTCAATAATATGTTTCAGGAAACCAGCCTGACCAATCCCATCGGCTTTGATGATGTAATCGGCGCTGCCTTCGTATCCGTCCGTATAAAAAACAGAGCAGGTAAAATTTACTTCCAGGAAAAACAGTTTACCTGCATCGTTCATACGAAAATCCATGCGGGCGTAACCCACGCCACCAAAACTTCTGAAAATGCGTTGGGCCGCTTCCGTTAGTTGTTGTTTGATGGAGGCATCTGTTACAGGAATATTGCTTTCAGGATGTAACTCCGATGTTTTTAAGGCGTATGTTTTAAAGGTTCTTCCTTCCGGAAAAATAAATTCAATGGGCTGAAACACTCTGCACTTTTTTTCATCGTTGGCATCGGCAGCAACAAGCACCGTAAACTCTCTGCCGGCAATGTATTCTTCAACCAAAAGCTGCGGGTATTCATTGAGTAGTTGTATAACCTTCTGCTGTAATGCTGCCAAATCATCTACACGTGATGTGTCATCAATACCCAAACTGTCGCCAGCTTTTGCCGGTTTTACAAACAAAGGAAAGTTGAGTTGTTTGATCTGCTCTACAAGATTATCAACTGTATCGATCAATGCATAATTAGCTGTAGCAACGCCTTCGGTATATGCAACATACTTCATCAATTCTTTTGGCGGATCGTACAACAAACTGTTGGGACCAGTAAACGGCAGATTCAATAACTCCAATGTATAGATCACATCAATAGAAGGAACTTCCCATTCGAGGTAACCTTCGCACAAATTCACAAAACAATCGAAGCCCTGTTTGCTTAATGCAAGTAATTGCTTGTACGTAGTGAGTTTGTTGAGCAATATATGTTCAAACTCCACATTTGGCAACAAAG
>NZ_CAMLGT010000176.1 GCF_946479605.1 uncultured Lacibacter sp. | reverse complement strand
TATTGAAGAATTACCTTGAGTTGAATGATTTTGATGTAACGCTGGAACGTGATGGCCGTTTGGGGCTCGCTGCTTTTCAACGTCAGAAGTTCGATATCTGTTTGCTGGATGTAATGATGCCGCATGTGGATGGATTTACACTGGCCGAAGATATACGTGATATTGATCCTGATGTGCCCCTGTTCTTCCTGAGCGCAAAAACCATGAAGGATGATATTTTAACCGGTTATAAACTGGGAGCTGATGATTACATCACCAAACCGTTCGACAGTGAAGTGTTGCTGATGAAGATCAAAGCCATTTTGAAACGCAACGAAGAAACCAAGCATGAAACAGAAAACAAAGAATTTGATCTTGGGGTGTATCATTTCAATCCAAAACTTAGAGAGTTAACGATTGAAGGCAAAACGCATACACTTTCACCAAAAGAAAGCGAACTACTCCGCATGCTTTGCGAATACAAGAATGATCTGTTACCAAGAGAAACAGCATTAAAACGTATATGGGGCAGCGATACTTATTTCAACGGCCGCAGTATGGATGTGTACATTGCCAAATTGCGCAAGTACCTGAAGGACGATCCGAAAGTGGAGATCGTAAACATTCATGGGAATGGCTTCAGGCTGGTAGTGTCTGAGTAAGTGAAATTTAAAATGAAAAATATAGAATGAGAAATGAAGAAGTGTTTTACTTTTTTATTTCTCATTTTTCATTTGGTGTTTCTCATTCTTCCGGCTTGGGGTTGTAATACTCTTTATTGCACTGTTCAATAAAGCTGAGTATCTCTTTTCGTCCACGGTATTTTACAGCCGAGCTTACAAAACTCTGTGGCAGAAATTGCCAGGTTTGTCCCAATGCAGTTAAAAATGTTTTTACCATAGCTGCCACTTCTTTTTGTGTGCTTTTATCTGCTTTTGTAAACACAATGGTAAAGGGTATTTCCCACTCGCCCAGTTGATTGATAAATTCAAGATCGATTTCCTGTGGTTTATGCCTGCTATCAATCAACACAAATAAATTCACCAGGTTTTCACGCTTGCGGATATAATTCTCGATCATTTTGATCCATTGCTTCCGCTTGCCCTGCGCAACCTTTGCATAACCATAACCCGGCAAATCGACCAGGTACCAACCGGTTTTTTTGTTGGTCTTCTCGTTCAGGCTTTCAATTACAAAATGATTGATCATTTGTGTTTTACCCGGCGAAGCACTGGTTTTTGCCAGTTTCTGGTTATTGCAGATCATGTTAATGAGCGATGATTTGCCCACATTACTGCGGCCAATAAATGCATATTCGGCTTTATCGGGTTTAGGGCACTGCTCAACTGATGGGCTGCTGACGAGGTATGTTGCTGAATGAATGTTCACGGGCTGCAAGATAGTTTTAAATGGTTAAAGGTTAAGAGTTGAAGGTTATGTGTACCGGTGCTGCATTTCCCCGTTAAACAATCGGAAAAAGATTTGAAGCGAAATACAGGTATTTTCTACACTTAACCCGTAACATTTAACCCTTAACTTTTCCATGCATATCTTTGCCCACCATGAGCGAACAATACGCACACGATAATGTAGTACCCGACAAAGCATCGGAACAAAGCAAGAAAAAGCAGGTGGCAGAGATGTTCGATGACATTGCCCCCCGATACGATTTTCTCAACCGTTTTCTTTCTGCAGGCATTGATGTAAGCTGGCGAAGAAAGGCCCTTGCCAAACTGGAAGCATTAAAACCACAACTGATGCTGGATGTGGCTACCGGCACAGGCGATGTGGCGATTATGGCGGCCCGTCAATTACAACCGCAAAAGATCATTGGCATCGACATCAGCGAAAAAATGCTGGAAGGCGGGCGTGAAAAAGTGAAAACCAAAGGTTTAGAACAGATCATTGAGCTGAAAAGCGGTGACAGCGAAACAATAAACTTTCCTGATAACACGTTTGATGCAGTAACTGTAGCGTTTGGGGTACGTAATTTCGAAAACCTTGAAAAAGGGATCAGTGAAATTTACCGTGTGTTGAAACCGGGTGGCCGGTTGGTGGTACTGGAGTTTTCAAAACCAAAACTACCGGGTGTAACACAGGCTTATCAACTTTATATGAGCATTGTGGCTCCGCAGGTAGCAGGCGCTTTCAGTAAAAACAAAAAAGCCTATCAATATCTGAACAAAAGCATCAATGCATTTCCTGAAGGAAAGAATTTTGTGGCTGTTCTGAATAAAACCGGATTTATAAACACTTCATGCAAACCTCTTACGCTCGGCATATGTACAATCTACTGCGGCGACAAATAACCGTTACCCTTTTCCTGTTTGGTATTGCCATTACTTCCTTTGCTCAACAACGTGAAATAAACCTCCCCAACCACGAGCAGAAGCCTTATTATTTTGGTATTACGCTGAGTGGTAACAGCGCTTATTTTCAGATGAATCATCATTCAAAATTTTTGCAGGATGATAGTGTGGCAACAGTAGGCTCAACAAGTGGTGCCGGGTTTGGCCTGGGTTTGCTGGGTACATTACGATTGGTGGATCATTTGGAAGCAAGGGTAAACCCCCAACTTATTTTCGCAACACGTGGTATCAACTATTATCTCAATTACCCATTGACCGGTGAAAAAAACTGGCAGCAAAAAACGGTAGAAAGTATTTACATCAGTTTGCCCTTGCAATTAAAATTCAGCAGTGACCGTATTGATAATTTCCGTGTGTATTTACTGGGTGGTGGTAAATTTGATTATGACCTTGCCAGCAACAGCCAGGCACGCCGTGCGGAAGATCTG
The DNA here is from genome assembly GCF_946479605.1 of uncultured Lacibacter sp. The sequence continues at coordinate 5,318 of NZ_CAMLGT010000176.1, read as the reverse complement.
ATTAAACTCAATAAATCTGCATTGGGTTATGAATTAGGATTAGGTTTCCACTTCTACTTTCCTACATTCATCATGAGCCCTGAAATAAAATTCAGCAACAGCTTTCAGAGTGTGCATGCAAGGGATCAATACCTCATCTATTCAAACGTGGTTGATAAAATGCAGGCAAGGATGCTTGTGTTTAGTATTCATCTGGAGGGATAGGTATTACATTACATCTCATATAACTTTAAATGCTTGCGAAATGAGTTGTAATAGAGAAAAATGTTGTGCGAACCGACTCTTGCATACTGCAAATCCAACATATCGATTTTCTTTTTTTCAGCTTTTTCCGATTTTATTTCTCTTAGAGATTTTGTTTTGTTCACAGCCGGATTCACATAATTCTTATGTTCCTTATCAATTAAAGTAATAAACTCAAAAATCTCTTCTATTTCTTCTGATGATGAATAAATTTGATCATTAAACCCTAACCTACCAAAGCTTGCAGGTCGTGTTGACATGTTAAGCTCATCTTTTTCAAAATAACGCCTGTGGGCTCCAATCATCACCTCATATACATTACCCTTTTCCTCTGCGTATACAACTAAATCCCCTCTGAATATCGCATGAAACAAATCCAATGTGCCTGCTTTTTCATAGATCAGTTTTCTAACAATATCCTTGTTATTACCGCCATATCTTGCTACATCGGAATTTCTGAAATTGATTGCTTTGCTATTCCCTGTAGTAAAAGATTGTAATTCCTTACCAGTTACAAAATCAGTTACAACAAATCGCAATGAATCTGCATTAATAGCCACATAAAACAATACGTTGTTACATAAAAAGGAGTTGTCCTTTACTTTTTTCCCACCGCTCTTAATTATGTCAGCAGCTGAGCCATGATAAATTGACCGGTATTTCTGACCGTTTTGATGCAAACTAAATGAGTAAATTTCAGTAATTCCCAAATTGCTGTTTTCCAGAATGTATACACTATCATTGGCAATATAGATTTTTCTTTGAGCCTTAACTGCTCTGGCAAAATCAGGCTCAAATAAGTTTCTGATCAGAGCTGGCTTTCTTTCATCCAGTGAAAAGAACCCTGAAACAGTTTGATTGGTTGATGGCGAAACAACTCCATTAAAATTATAGGATTTCGTACTTCGCTTCTCACCGCTACTTGTGAAGGAATGAAGATTCAAAATCGGCAGACCTTTTTTGGCTGTTAGTAAAAAGATCATGCCACCCGACATAAACATATCCAAGGCATTTTCATTGTAAAATGTTACATCCGTGTTTTTTATTACAAGCGATTTTCCGGAAAGAGAATAATATACTGTAGTAAGAACCGTTTCCTTATATGTATCAGCTAAAAAACAAAACATGAGTGAATCGCCGCTGAAAACTCCGCCTTTGAAAAAAGATTTTTCTCTGGTCTGTACCTCAAATTGTCCAATCTCATTCAGAGAGCTATCCAGTAAATGAATAGCAGAAAATTTTTCGAAATGAGTTATAATAGCAATTTTTGAGTTGTTCGAGTCTGTAACGAAATCCAATTTCAATGACTTTTCTATCTTCCCCTTCTTTCTAAATTCAAGGGTCTTATCAATAGTCTGAGCAAAAGCGTTTGTTGTAAACAACACAATGTATAAAAGAAAGAAGCCCTTCTTACGATCAAACTTCATATGCGTTTCTATTAAATTCTATAAGGTTAACATAAGTCTCAAAAAGGCGTATAAAGCCTGCTTCATATTATCATCCATCAATAATCATAATCTCTATACCACAAATTCATCCGCACACCTAAACCGAGCATGGTAGTATTTTGTGCAGCTGCATTGCCTTTTGTAAAACGGCGGAAGAGCAGGTTGGCATCAATAAAAATATTTTCATACACTTCATAGCTGGCAAGAAACAACGCATTTACACCTGTGCTTTGTACACCATTGAGCGTGGTGTAACCATAATTACCTGTGCGGCCATCGGTATTCAGTCGCAAAATATCAGCACCGGAATTACGGCCGCTTGCACTGTCAAGCCCTTGCTTCCAGTAAATGAGCCGGCCTGTTAAATTCAGTTTGCCGATGGGCTGGTAACGTACAACAGCAATCAACTCATTAAAATTGGCACCCAAAGGATGTGCCAATGGCAGATTGTAATGTGTGTAACTCGATACCGAATCAAAATGCGAATAGGTGAACGGACGCACCTTGTTCCACTCAACCTGCAGATCAAGATTACTTACATTGGCAACATCAATATATTTTAACCCAAGTTGTGATCCGGTTTTATTTCCCCACCAGCTGCGGTCTTTGCGTAATTCTCCAAAATTAAATTCATCAATTGCCAGCTGACCATACAGTTGCAAACGGTTAAACAGGTTGGCTTTAAAATCGGCGCCCACCAATGCATTATCACTGCTGCCCAAATTACCTTCCACTGTACGATAGAAGATAATGGGATTCATATAACCAAACTCAAACTTATCTTTCCGTCCAAACACCACACCCTCAAACAAACCAATGTTCAGCCAGGGCAAAACGTTCATGCTTAAATGATGCATGGCCGCATATTTCTTTGGCACCAGCGCATTGCTGCTGTTGCTCTTACCGGTTGTATGCAATTCCATAAACAGGTTCTGGTAATTGAATTTCCAGATACGGGTGTTGAGTTTTACGAAAAGTTGGTTTGCGCCAAAATCGCTCAGGAATAAACTGCGGTAACCGTTGCCAATAAAATTGCGGTCGTACCCTATCTGGAAGTTGATATACTTTGCAGCATTGAATGTGAATGAACCACGTGCATCAAAATAATCAACGGCAGTTTGTTTGAAATTTTTATAAAAGTTAGCACCTGGTACAGCAGCTAAACTATCGATCCAGTTCTGCACATACAAAGGACCACGCTCCTGCACATCCATTGCCATGGCACTAAACCCAACACGGTTGCCAATGTTACCACGCACATTTAACCCACGCTGGTTAATAAAAATATTCTGCGATGTATTATTCAGCTCCACCGACTGACGGTAATTGATCATTGGATTGATGGCAATAAAAAAATCATCACCATATTTTTCAATAAAGCTGGCAGGCGTTTTATAAAAATGTTTCAGGAAAGGTTTCTTGCTGTTGAAGATAGCCCGGTCGCCTTTTACCCATTCCTGGTTATTGAGGTAAAGGCTGCGCAAGTTGTATTGATCTGTTTTGCTTAAACGCAATGCAGTATCCACGCTGTAAAACATGGGTGTTACTGCCAGCAACGAATCGGCTTTGGCTCCCAGCCACTGCACAGCATAACGGCGGTCGTATGGCTTTGATGTAGTGAAATTCAAATCACTGATATTGCCCGTCTTCAGTTCAAGCCGGTCAATAAAGTGCAGGTGCTTCGACTGCTGCTGCAGGTAGGTACTTTGTGCTGCGGAAAAAAAGGGAGCGGCAAGAAGAGCGAACCATAGACTGCATTTGCTAAATTGCATGCGGTTGTGTTTTAAGGGTAAAAATAAGCGATAGCAACGACACAATACACTGAAACTTACCCAAGCCAATACAACCAATCTGTATTATAAACCCGATTATCTGATAACATAAATATGGCACAAAACTATTTGCTGAAGAACTGTTTGCTGGTGAATGAAGGAAGCATTACCAATGCAGATGTACTCATTAAAAACGGACGGATCGAAAAGATCGCATCATTTATTACCAATACCGATGCTGTAATAGAAATAAATGCTGAGGGCAAGTACCTTCTTCCGGGTGTAATTGATGACCAGGTGCATTTTCGTGAACCCGGACTTACGCATAAAGCTTCCATTTATACGGAAGCAAAAGCTGCAGTTGCCGGAGGTGTTACCAGTTTTATGGAAATGCCCAACACGGTACCCAATGCACTCAATCTTGAATTGCTTGAGCAGAAGTACAGCATTGCTGCAAACACATCGCTTGCCAATTATTCGTTTTACATGGGCACAAGCAATGCAAGTGCCGATGATACATTAAAAGCAAATGATTTTAAAACCAGTATTTGCGGTATAAAAATATTCATGGGCGCCAGCACCGGTAATATGCTGGTGGATAATTACAATACGCTTGACAAAGTATTTCGTGAAAGTGAAATGCTGATTGCCACACATTGCGAAAGTGAAAGCATTATTAAAGCAAACTATGAACGGCTGAAAGCAGAAAAAGGCGAGTTGTCTCCTGCTGATCATCCATTGGTGCGTGATGAAAATGGTTGTTATGAATCATCACTCATGGCCATACAGATAGCAAGACAATACAACACACGTTTACACATCCTGCACATCAGCACGGCAAAAGAGCTGGAGTTGTTTGGCAATATGATGCCGTTAAAGGAAAAACGCATCACCAGCGAAGTATGTGTGCATCATCTGCATTTTACCGCCGATGATTATGCAACGCTTGGTTATAAAATAAAATGTAACCCGGCCATTAAAGCAAAAGAGAACAAAGAAGCATTGTGGAAAGCATTGCATGATGACCGAATTGATGTAATTGCAACAGACCATGCACCGCATACATGGGAAGAAAAACAAGGCAGTTACGAACATGCACATGCCGGATTACCATTGGTACAACACCCGTTGTTACTGATGCTGCATTATTACAAAGAAGGCCGCATTTCCCTGGAACGTATCGTTGAAAAAATGAGCCATGCCGTAGCAGATTGTTTCCAGATAAAAGAAAGAGGTTATATCCGTGAAGGATATTTTGCTGATCTTGTGTTGGTTGATCTCAACAAACCATCAACGGTTTCAAAAGATAATCTATTTTACAAATGCGGATGGAGCCCGCTGGAAGGCTTTACATTCCCTGCAACTGTTACACACACATTTGTAAATGGTCATCTTGTTTATGGAAACGAAGGCTTTGATGAATCTCAGAAGGGGCAACGTTTATTATTCGACCGGATTTAAATATTATACAGGCAATCATCTTGGAAATAGATAAAGTCACATACTACGATCTTTCGATCTTCAATAACGAAGAAGAATATTCACTGTTTCACCGTATTGATTTCTGCAATACAATAGGTGGACGTATTAAGCTGGAATACCTGCTTGCGCACCCGCACAAGCAACTTTCAAAAATTCAGCAAACGCAGCAAACCTTGCAACACATCGGTTCGCTGACAGACCAATGGCCTGTTGAGATCACCAACGGAACCATTTTGGTGATTGAAAAATATTATGGTTATCCCTTTGAAAAAATACCGGACAGTTACTCTCCTGTTCCTGCATTTTTATACCGTGTGTTTGATGCGCCTGATTTTCGATTGGTGCGCTACACTGTAGGTCACTTTCTTGATTT
>NZ_CAMLGT010000175.1 GCF_946479605.1 uncultured Lacibacter sp. | reverse complement strand
GGTGGAAGAAAATGTACACCTGCAAAATGGCGATTACCGTACCAATGCTGTTATCAAAGGTGTAGATGATGCATATATGCAAACAAGCGGTGTGCAGGATATGATCACCGCCGGTAAATTTGAAACAGGAAGCAGCGAAACACCGGGTATGGTGCTGGGTGTGGGTGTTGAGGGAGCACTTAATTTAATGAGCGATCGTGCAATGAATCCTGTCACGGCTTATTTGCCGAAACGTGGTGTTACATCAAATAACCCATTGGATGCAATCAGTACAGTAAACGTACAGCCAACAGGTTCGTTTTCCATTCAGCAGGATTTTGATAACAAATACGTCATTACCAATCTTGCTATTTTAAAAGAAATGCTGGGCATCAAGCCAAATGAATACAGTGCAGCAGAGATCAGGCTGAAAGATCCAAAAGCAGAAAAGGAAACCATTGCTGCTTTGCAGCAGTTATTGGGCAAGGGTTATTTAGTTGAAAACCGTTACCAGCAAAACCGTTCATTGTTTGGTGTTATGCAGGTGGAGAAATGGGCCATCTATGGCATCCTTTCGCTGATCCTCATCATTGCATCGTTTAATATGATCGGTGCATTAACCATGCTGGTATTGGAGAAAGAACAGGACATACAGATCTTACAGGCAATGGGTGCCAATAAATCATTCATTCAGCGGATATTTTTAACGGAAGGTGTATTGCTGGCCTTGGTGGGAAGTGTGATCGGTATCATCCTGGCATTGATCTTTACCTACCTGCACGTTACATTTAAACTGATACCCCTGCAGGGGTCTTTTGTGATCGATTACTACCCGGTGAGTATTTATGTAACCGATATTCTGCTCATTGTTGCTACAGTTTTTGTTATTGCATTGCTGGCATCGTGGCTGCCTTCGCTTAAAGCTGCCCGGCAAAAGACTTCATTAAGGGCACAGTAAAAAATATTGCTTAATGCCAATAAAAAAGCAGGTGAAGTTGTCACCTGCTTTTTTTATAAAGAATCAGTCAATATCAATAATCACCAAGACTTGTTTCGCCCAATTGTGTAAGCGCCTTAGCCAGTTGCTCATCGTTGGGAGCAATACCATGCCACTCATGACTTCCTTCCATAAAGTCAACACCTTTACCCATTGAAGTGATCATCAGGTTCACAATCGGTTTGCCTTTTCCAACAAAGGATTTTGCTTTTTCAAGACCAGCAACCACCTGGTCCATATCGTTACCATCTTCAATCACCAATGTTTCCCAACCAAAAGCTTCAAACTTAGCTTTCAGATCACCAAGGCTCATTACTTTGGCAGTAGGGCCATCAATCTGCTGACCGTTCCAGTCAATAGTAGCTATTACGTTATCCATTTTATGGTGAGCTGCAAACATTACCGCTTCCCATATCTGGCCTTCCTGTAATTCACCATCGCCATGTAATGAATACACAACAGTATTTTCTTTATTGAGGCGTTTGGTATAAGCAGCACCAATGGCAACACTTAAACCCTGGCCTAATGAACCCGAAGCAATACGCACACCTGGCAAATGCTCATGTGTGGTGGGGTGCCCCTGTAAACGGGTATTCAGTTTACGGAAAGTTGCCAGTTCTGAAACCGGGAAATAGCCGCTTCTGGCAAGGGTGGCATAAAAAATAGGGGAAATATGCCCGTTTGAAAGAAAGAACAAATCTTCACCCGGAGCATCCATATTGAAGCTGGGGTTGTGTTTCATTACTTTAAAATAGAGGGCTGCCATAAAGTCTGTACAGCCTAATGAACCACCTGGGTGACCGCTTTGGCAAGCATGTACCATACGTACAATATCACGGCGGAGTTGCGTTGCAATTTCTTTCAGTTCTGCCATAGTTTTTAAATATTGCGGGCAAAGCTAATTGAAAAATGTTTGCAAGAACTAAACTTTTTAACCTAACGAGCGTCAATAAACCTGCTGTGGCAAAACGCACGGATAACGGGCTATGCGTTTAAATTTATGGTTATCCGTTTTCTCTTTCGGCTCAGAACATATAGATTTGCACTTACTGAATAAGTCAACTGCATGGATCACCTTCTAATCGGCGCAGTCATTGCGTTCTTAATTACATACTCAGCTATTCCCATTATCATAAGGGTGGCTGAGAAGAAGCATCTTTTTGATGTTCCGGATGATGACCGTAAGGTGCATGCCAACCCCATTCCTTCGCTTGGGGGCATTGGTATTTTTTCAGGGTTTATTCTTGGGTTTTTAATAGCGGTTCCGGCTTCAGTAATTGAAGTACAATATTTCGCCGCCGCTTTTCTCATTATTTTCTTTCTTGGGTTAAAAGATGATATCGTGGTGCTTACGCCCTTAAAGAAATTTCTGGGTCAGTTACTGGCTGCATTCATTATTGTGTACAAAGGCGGGGTGATTATTGATGGCATGTACGGATTTATGGGCTTTGAGAAAATGCCGTTTATCCTGAGCCTTGCTTTTACCTATCTCACCATTATTGTTATTACCAATTCTTTTAATCTTATTGATGGGGTAGACGGACTTGCAGGTTCATTAGGGTTGTTTACCGCTATAAGTTTTGGAATTTATTTTGTGCTGGCCGAACAGCCATTTTATGCCATGATGGCTTTTGCCATGGCTGGTAGCCTGGGAGCTTTTCTCATCTTCAATATTTCGCCGGCAAAAATATTTATGGGCGATACCGGCTCATTGTTGCTGGGTATCGTCAACTCAATTCTTGTGATCAAGTTTATACAGGTGGCAACAGTACCCACTGCAAAAGTATACCTGCCCGCTGCACCTGCCATTGGTTTTGCTATCCTGTTTGTTCCTTTGTTCGATACGCTTCGCATTTTTGCATACCGCATTCTTTCACGTCGTTCACCCTTTAGTCCCGACAGGAATCATGTGCATCACCTGCTTCTTGCCAAAGGCTTTAATCATAAAATGGTCACATTCCTTGCAGTTTCATTTAATGTGGTTATTGCCGGTGCAACCATTCTTGCACGGGAGTTGAATATTACGTTTTTGTTGCTCGGTCTTATCAGCGTAGGTTTTTCAGTAATCAGTCTGTTGATCTATTCTAACCGCAGCAACCGCCGTAAACTCTTTAAGCCGACATCGGCTGAGGAGACAACACTCAATGGCGAAACAAAAGTGATTCCCCTTGCTACAGGTACTGTTGTTGTACCGGAGAAAACGGAGCTGGCGAAACAGAAATAGTCCTGATTTTTCTACTGTGGCAATCAACAACATTTCTGTAGGTTTGCAGCTCAATAATTTATAATAGTATGTCAGAAGAGCTTTCGTTAATCATGGACGATGCTGAAGAGCACATGAAAAAAGCCATTCAGCACCTGGAAATTGAACTTGTAAAGATCCGTGCAGGCAGGGCCAACCCGAATATGCTCGATGGAATTGTGGTGGATTATTATGGTACACCCACGCCTATTAACCAAATAGGTAATATCAGCGTTACCGATGCCCGTACATTAACCATTCAGCCTTGGGAAAAAAATATGCTGCAGCCAATTGAGCGTGCCATCATCAATTCAAACCTTGGTTTGGCTCCTCAGAACGACGGTAATATTATCCGCCTGTTTCTTCCCCCATTAACAGAAGAGAGAAGAAAAGAATTGGTGAAGCGTGTAAATGCAGAAGGTGAACATACCAAAGTGGCGATCCGTAATATCCGTCGTGATGCAATTGAACAGATCAAGAAACTGCAGAAAGACGGCTTGAGTGAAGATGCTGCAAAAGATGCTGAAAAAGACATCCAGGTATTAACGGATAATTATACTGCGCAGATCGATAAACATTTGCAGGCAAAAGATAAAGAGATCATGTCTGTTTAAAAACCCATCAATATGTCCTGTAAAGGGGTGCGTAAGCACTCCTTTTTTATTGCCGGGTGGTAATGTAAACACCAGCAAGAATGATCAACAGTCCAACAATTTGCAACAAAGCAACCACTTCGCCAGCCAGCAATCCCCAGCCAACAGCAACGAAAGGAATTCCGTATGTAACCATGGAGGAAAACAAAGGCCCGGCACGCTTCATCAGCATATAAAATAATACAGTTGCAACAGCTGTTCCGAAAATGCCCAGTAAAGAAGAAGCTGAAACAGACCGGATAACGGCCCAGCTGCTGAAATCATGTTGTGCAAAACCTGCCATCAATAAAACCATCAGCGACAGCGGAATTAATGTAACAAATGCAATGGCTGCAATATCAAGCGAGCCTACATGCTTTAGAAAATGATTACTGATGTTCACATTTAATCCGTAAAACAACGTAGCCAGCAAGATCAGTGCTGCATAAAAAAGATGACTATTGCTGCCTTCGCCACGCTGCGAAAGAAACAGGAGTAACATACCTGCAAACCCAATCAACACACCCAACAACTTGTGTTTTACTACCGGTGCATGAAAAAATAATGCACCAATGCAAATAACACACAAAGGTGTTAACGCATTGAGCATGCCAGCTAATGCACTGTCGATCTTTGTTTCAGCAACGCAAAACAAAATGGCCGGGAAAAAACTGCCGAGTAAACCGGTTAATATCAACAGGCCAAGATCCTTCCGCTGCATGCGTTTAAAACTTCTGAGGGCAAACGGCAACAGTACAATGCCCGCACTTAACATGCGTATGGCTGCCACTTCGTAAGCCGACAATTCTTTCAATCCCTCTTTCATGAGTATAAAAGAACTGCCCCATACCAGCGATAATACAAGAAACAGGAGCCAGTTAAATAGTTTTGGATGCATAGAAGAAGATGCAAAGGTTCGGGAAAAGCAGCAAATGTCAACAGAGTTTTTGATGAGATGTCAATATTGGTTCATGCGGTACTGTTGTATATGTTTTATATTCGTATAAACGAACAGCATGGCCAAAGTGAAACTCTCCTCCATCAGTACCAGAGCACCACGTAAACTGGATAAAGAAAAAACAAAAGCCAAAACAGAAAGGATACTTGTTGAGCTGGATGAATTACAGAACCTGCTTATTGCTGAAGCAAAACACAGTTTGCTGGTGATTATCCAGGGAATGGATGCAAGTGGTAAAGATGGCGCTATCAGGGATGTATTTGGTTCGCTCAACCCAATGGGTGTTTCTGTAAAATCGTTCAAGGCGCCAACTGCCGAAGAATTAAGTCATGATTTTTTATGGCGTGTGCATGAAGCGGCACCGGCAAAAGGAATGATCAGGATATTTAACCGCAGCCATTACGAAGATGTTTTAATTACACGTGTACATGGCTGGTGCGATGATGCTACAGCCGAGCAACGGTTAAAGGCCATTAATGATTTTGAAGAATTACTTGTGAAACACAACAGTACACATATTCTGAAGTTTTACCTGCATATTTCACCCGAGGAACAGCAGCAACGCCTGCAGGAACGTACACACGACCCACGTAAAATGTGGAAGTATAATGATAAGGATTTTGCAGAAGCAAAACTGTGGAAGAAATACATGCAGTATTACGAACAATGTTTTAACACCTGCAACAAAGTACCATGGTATATTGTACCCAGCGATCAGAACTGGTACAAAGAGTTTGTGATTGCAACAACCGTGTATGAAACATTGAAGAAGCTGAAGATGCAATACCCTGGTCTGAAAAAATAAAGTTTGAAATAGAGAATATTTTTTACAGATTTGCAGCACCCTCCACCGGATGTATTCTTGCAGTCATTATTCATCACAATAAAAAAATCAATATTATGGGAATGCTTAAAGAATTTAAAGAGTTTGCAATGAAAGGCAATGTCATTGACCTGGCAATAGGTGTGGTTATTGGCGGAGCCTTTGGCAAAATCGTTTCTTCAATGGTTGATGATGTAATTACTCCGCTTATTCTTAATCCTGCTTTAAAAGCTGCCAACCTCAGCAATATTGCCGACCTGAAAATAGGAGCTGTTAAGTATGGTTCATTTCTGAGTAATGTGATCAGCTTTATCATTATTGCATTTGTCCTGTTTTTAATTGTGAAGGGCATCAATGCATCAAAGAAAAAAGAAGAAGCAGCACCGCCACCAGCCACACCGGAAGACATTGCACTGCTGCGTGAAATAAGGGACGCACTCAAAAAATAAATTCAACAGAAATACAAACAGCAAAGAATTTTTCTTTGCTGTTTTTTTATTCATCAACATGGCTTCATCTTTGCAGATGTAAACAGTAAACAACCACTTATGATGAAACAGTTTATTTTTTCTGCTGCAGTTGCTTTGTGTAGCCTTACAGCAGTTGCACAGGATGCAGAAGTAAAACGGATGAAAGATGAATCGAACAAAACCATTAAGAAAGAACCTGAACAAAAAGATGGATGGACAAAAGGCGGTGTATTTAACCTGAACCTCAGCCAGGGAGCCAGCCGAAACTGGGCTGCCGGTGCAGAGAAGTTTTCGTTTTCCATAAATGCATTGGCCAACACGTTTGCTTATTATAAGAAGAACAGGAGTGTATGGGATAATACGCTTAATGCGCAATATGGTATTGTAAACGCCACCAGCATCGGCACCCGAAAAAACGATGACCGTCTTGATCTGCTTTCACGTTATGGTTATCAGTTGGGCGATACTGCAAAAAGCGACTGGTATGTATCGGCACTGGTAAACCTGCGTACACAAATGACAACAGGTTACAATTATGCAGTTGATCCAAAAGAAAAGAACTCCAGTTTTTTTGCACCGGCATACCTGTTGGTATCGCCCGGTATCATGTACAAGCCTAACGCAACATTTGATGTGTTTCTTTCGCCTGTCACCTCCCGGTGGGTTATTGTAAATGAAGCCAACAAAGACATTCGTCGGTTGTTCAATTTTACAGATACCACCAAAGGCTCCATAAATGAAATAGGTGCATTTTTATCGGCCAACCTCAAAAAGGAATTGGCGAAAAATATCAACCTCACCAGCCGGCTCGATCTGTTCAGCAATTACAAGAACAACCCGCAAAATATAGATGTTTTCTGGACCAACACGCTGGGTTTCAAGGTCAATAAATACATTGGGTTTACCTATAATTTCGACCTGATCTACGACCATGATGTGAAAAATGTGGAAACAGGCGGGTTACTGGGCACACAGCTCAAATCATTACTGGGTATAGGCTTTACCGCTACATTTTAGTACGGTTTAGTTCCCTACATTTGCAAGTCCCGGCACAGATTGGCCGGGACTTGTTCGTTAAAACAGATACTATTTTGCAAACAGAATCATACCAGATAAAGCTGCCGCAGTTTGAAGGCCCGTTCGATCTCCTGTTGTTTTTTATTGAACGTGATGAGCTGGATATTTACAATATTCCCATCACCCGTATCATTAAAGACTTTATGGATTTTATCCATAAAAGTGAACAGCTGAATATTGAACTGTCGAGTGAGTTTATTTTATTCATCTCCACACTCATGCGTATCAAAGCAAAAATGCTGTTGCCACGCAAAGAGTTGGATGAACAGGGAAATGAAATTGATCCACGCCAGGAGTTGGTTGATAAAATTCTTGAATACAAACGCTTTAAGGAAGCCAGTGTGCAGATGGCAGAAATGGAAGCCATGCGCATGCTCATGGTGAAGCGTGGAAATATTGCCAAAGAGCTGGCAAGTATTGGTGAAGAATCAGGTGAAGGCACCGAGATACAAACCATTACTATGTTTAAACTGATGAAAACGTTTGAACGGGTAATGAAGAAACACCACGAACGTTTCAACAAACCGGTGCATACCGTGGTGCAGTATAACTATACCATGGAAGGCAGCCGTGAATACATGCTGGATATGGTAAAGAAGGAAAAGACCATGCCCTTCGAAAAGTTATTTGATGTAGTGGAGAACCGTATCCACGCTATTTTCTTATTCCTGTCGCTGCTTGAGCTTTCACAGCAACGTTACATGACCCTGCTGGTGGGCGAAGGAAAGAACAATTTTATTGTGGAGTGGAACGATGAGCGTCCGGACGATATAGACAATGATATTTTTGAAAAGAAAGAAGCAGCAGAAGAACAGGAACAGGCGGAAGAAGAACCACCGCAAACAGAAACAGATAATGAAACGGAAGAGCAATAATAAAAACGCCGCATCAATTGATGCGGCGTTTTTTATCACCATTACTTTTTTTATTAAGCTTTCACTGTCACCCTCACGCCCATCATCTCTCTCACAGTTTTTACAATACCGTTGGCGTCAATACCAATTTCTTCATACAGTTGTTTTGGTG
>NZ_CAMLGT010000174.1 GCF_946479605.1 uncultured Lacibacter sp. | reverse complement strand
CCATTTGTTCAGGATCAATATAAGCAATATAACCGCCGGCAGGATTTAGTTGCGTGCTATCGAGCACAATAAAATGCCATTTGTTTTTTGTAAAGCTGTAATAACGTTTAGGTAAAGCCAGTGTTTCAACTGCCCACTGCTTGCCGTATAATTTATCTGCTTCCGGACGATCATTCTTGACAAACCATCCCCACACATCATGATTGCCGATGCAGTGATAAATGGGCAAGCTGTTTTCCTTTTTCAGAATAGAATGAAAAAGATCCCATTGCGTTTTGGTTTTTTGTTTATCTGCATCCAGCGAATCCATAATGGAATCACCACCATTGATAATAAAATCAACTTTTGTTTTTAACGATTGTACATGATGAAATGCTTTTGTCATACCAGCTTCAGCAACAGCATCCGGCTTTACATGAATATCGGTAACAAAAGCAAAACGGATCTTACCGGTTTTTGTTTCTGTTGCATTGCTGCTTGATGGCAGTAAGCTGCTGCCAATAAGAGCAGCTGATGTTTGTAAAAAATCACTTCGTTTCATAAAGTAAAAAGTACAAAAAAATCGGCAGTTGTTATGCAGTTGGAGGTGAGTGGAAGTTTATTATGTCTGCCGTCCGGCAAAGCTTCCGTTACCGTTCAGAAAAGCAATCGCTTTTGTAATATTCCGATCAACACTTTCTTCCGTTTTTAAATTTGAAATGTACCGGATGATCTCCTGTTGGCGGGAGGGTGGCAGTTGTTTAAAATGTTCTTTTGCTGTTTTGTTCTTTGCCAATGCTTTTGCAAGTGCCGGATGCATCTCCAGTTTTCTGTCGGTCGGATCGTACTCAATACTGATGGTGATTGTTTCGCCGATGCGTTTGGGTGAATCCTTCAGCATAACAGTGTTGATGTATAAACGCCAATGCCCGGCATACTTTACCAACGTTTGCTGATAGGGTTGTTTGTTAATGAAACCTTTAATGGGGATGGGGCCTTTTTCTTTTCCTGCTTTTAGCAAAACAACTGCAAGTATTTTTTCCGGTACAAATACAAATGGATTGATACCGATCTTGTCAATAGCAGATTTGAACGTTGCCACAAATTTCAGCTTGATTTTGTGAGGAAGTTACTTGAATTTATCCGGTTGTTATGTATGATGTTTGCAGAATCACCATCACTTCAGGATTGTAATAACGGGAGAGAATAAATGTTTTGTTTCTTCATAACGCCCTTGCTTTTCTTCCTTTCCGTAGTCCTGTTTTAAACCTTTTACGACGGTTGCTTTTCCGGTGACTTTTACTTTTTTACCATGTAGGGTTTTTATCTTATCGAAGCTGATGTGTACCACATAGCCTTCCATATAAATTCCTTCTTTTGTTGCCTGTTGAATATCTACAACAGTAGTAAAGGAAACAGATTTTGACCGGTCCTTAAAGTTTTCGGTTTTACCTTTTATGTACTGACCAAAGCCCAGGTGCGTGCATAAAAGGAAAATGAAAGGGAGTAACTTTTTCATGGCACAACAATTTAAGATCAACAACGGTAGTCTTGTTGCAATTGCAACAGGTAAGGTAAAACAATTATCCTGATGCATGAGCAACCATGCATTATTTAACAACCTGTTGAATGAAATGAATTTGTTTTAATGTTTCTGTAACGATTGAAGGTGTAATATTTGTTGCATTTTGATAAACCTTCATCTATGCAATCAAAACTTTACACTCTTTTTCTTTTCGCTTTTCTTATTACAACACTTGGTTCCTGCCGGAAATGGCTGCCCGAAAACAGACTGGAAGGCAGCTGGCAACTGACCGAGCTACAAAAGCGCCGCCCATTGAACAATGAAAATGTTCCTTCAGCTTATCAAAGCGGAACATTTACTTTTCTTGAAGACCGTACTGCCCGTTATACAGATGCTGGCACTATTATGCAGGGCAGTTGGGAAATACGTTCCGTGAGCAACAGTTATATCGACAGGGAAGGAAACCGACAGACAGAAACGAAAAATGTATTGTGGATCAAGTTGTATGATTTTTCCAGTAACCGTGTGATCGATTGGTATTTCGATCGTTTCGATTTTCGTTCATCAGGTCAGCGCCTGTTCGCTTTTATGGATGGTAGTGGGTACGATTACCGGTATTGTTTCAGTAAACGGTAGAGTATTTACTTTACCACTTCAAACCTGTCAAACATCTTCAGTTCAACATCGCTTGTTATCACTGCAGTTACCTTGCTTTTTGGTGAGCCCATCCAGCACCATTCAATAAAATCAGCAAGCTGGTCTTCGGTGCCGGTGGCAATAATGGCTACATCGCCTTCGGCTGTATTACGAACAATTCCCGTGAGTTGTAACTCCACAGCTTTGTCAAATGTGTATTTGCGGAACCACACACCCTGCACTTTACCTCTAACGGTTATGGCTATCGTTTTCCGCATCAGGTAATATCGGCTACTGTTTTGTTCTCAAGGATCTTGAGATTGGCATCCCGTACCTTGATCATCATATCGTGCAGGCCACAATGTTTTTCATCGCAGTTTTTACAACGTTCATAGAAGTGAAGGCTTACACAGGAGAGGGGAGCAATCGGACCATCTAACAAACGGATAACCCTTGCAAGCGTTACTTGCGATGGCTTTATTTTAAAGTAATAACCGCCGCCTTTTCCTTTTTTACTTTCAAGAATACCATCCTTACGCATCAGCAGCAGAATGTTCTCCAGGAACTTCAGCGGAATTTTTTTCTTTTTTGCAATTTCAGCAATGAGGATGGGCTCATTGTTTTTTTGCTGAGCCATATAACTCAGTGCCTGGAATGCGTATTGTGTTTTTTTCGACAGCATTTATAAGAAATTAAAAAGTCAGGAAAAAGCGTAATTCTCCACTTGCAAAGTAGAATATTTTTGTTGGAAACGAAAATGAGCCTGACATGGCCGTGAATTTGTTAAATAAATGGAAATGCCCCTGGTGGTTTTGCTTTTGGTACAATATTGGAAAATGAAGCAGTAAACAGATGTTATGAAGAGTAAAATTTTATCCATTATTGTAGCAATGATCGGGTTAACAAGTGCTTCGTATGCACAAAAAGCCAATACCATTTTTGGGGGTAACGTCATTATTGGTGCGCCGCTCGGCGATTTCAGAAACGATTATAAAAGTGTATTTGGTATTGAAGGGTTGGCAGGTTTTGGTGTGGCACAAAATGTTTATCTCACAGGCACACTTGGTTTTCAATCGTACGCACCGGAATCATTTAATCCATACGGCAAGATTACCGTGGTGCCGTTAAAAGCAGGTGTGCGTTTTTATCCGGCCAACAATTTTTTCCTTACCGGTAATGCAGGATTAGGTTTGGTGCGTGATGAAACAATTGATGCAAGAGAAAGCCGCTTTGCCTATGATGTGGGTGCAGGTTTAAATTTTTCCATCTTTAATGCAAGTGTACATTACGATGGCTGGCAAAAGAAAAATACCAGCGGCGGATCGCACAGTGTGTTACTGAAATTGGGTATTGCCATCCGTTAAATGAGTTTGTACTCATAGGCATACTTGATAAGTCCTATAACAGAATTGGTTTTTGTTTTGCGGAAGATATTTTTCCTGTGTGTTTCAACAGTGCGTTCGCTCAGGAATAACTCTTCCGCAATTTTTTTATTGCTGTATTCCTTTTCAATTAAACGGATGATCTCTATTTCACGGTTGGTAAGATGGCTCTCTTCTGACTCTTTTCTTCGTTCACCTGCTTTCAGCATTTCCTGAAGTACTTCCTCACTGAAATAAATACCACCTTCCGCAATTTTCAACAGTGCAGTAATAAATTCTGTTTGACCAATGTTTTTAATCAGATAACCATTGATCTCACTTTCTTCAATCATTTGATTTACCAGGCTTCCTTCACCATTCATGGATAAGGCTACGATCTTAATGCCGGGGAATTCCTGTTTTACTTTTTGGGCGAGTTCCACACCCGTCATGCCGGGCATCATAATATCAGTAAGCAAAATATCCACTGGCTGTTTACGAAGCTCAGGAAGAATTTTTTCCGGGTGGTTCGATTCAAGCACAATCTCAAACTGCTGGTATCCTTTCAACAGTGAATGAAGACCATCAATAACGATCTGGTGATCGTCAACAATTGCGATTTTGTACAGAGGTGAAGGCATACAAGTAGAAGGTTGGCCGAAGATATTTAAAAAAACGACAGTATGATAAGACCCATGATATTATGCCGAAGGAAGATGTATTGCAACTAACGTTCCTTTGCCTGGTGCAGAATCAAAATCAATTGTACCGTTCAAGTAATCGATCCTTGCCTTCATATTTTTCAAACCAATACCAGCGTCTTCGTTCAGTTCTGCGGGGTTAAATCCTTTTCCATTGTCTTCAATGCTGATGCTGATGCCATCTTGGTCTTTGATCAACGCAATATCCAGTTGCGAAGCGCCGGAATGTTTAATAACATTGTTCACACACTCCTGCAATACACGGTAGAGAACGATCTCTGTATTCTCATCAAGCCTTTCATTCAACCCTTCTGTATGCAAGGCTACTTTCAGCTGGCGCTGATCAATTTTATCAAGGAAATCGGCCACTGCATTTGCAAGGCCAGACTTAAGTAAAATGTTTGGCATCATCTGGTGGCTCACACTGCGCACTTCTCTGCAGCTTTCATCAACAAGACTGATGATACGGTCGAAGGAGTTCCGCTGATCATCGGTTGTAAACTGCAGATCATTTTCAAAAGAAGAAAGATTCATTTTCGCTGCACTCATCATTTGTCCTACACCATCATGAAGATCTTTGGCAATACGTTGCCGTTCATTTTCTTCGGCTTTCATAACTGCTGCAGCGGCCAGTTGCTGTTGTTCCATTACTGTTTGCTGCAGCTTTGCTTCCTGTTTCAGTTTATACCTTCGGTACGATGAAAGGGCCAATAATCCAAGCAACAGAATTGCACCGGAAATACCAATGATCCAGGTGTTCTTTTTTTCAATCACATGTTGCTGCCGTTCAATTTCTTTTTCCTTTTCTAATGTTTGGTATTTAGTTTCCAGTTCTGCAAACTTTTCTGATAGATTATCGGTAAACAGCGAATCTTTTGTTGATGCATAAAATTTGTACATCGATAAAGCTTCGTTTGTTTTATTGATGGCTTCATACGAATGTGAAAGGGCAAGATAGGTTTGATTTACTTCAGGCAAACAGTTTACTGCTGAGCGGCCAAGAGTTAGTGCCGAAGTTAAAATTGCGATGGATGAATCAAACAACTTTTGTTGCTGGAAAATAAGACCAAGGTTGTTCATACAACTAACCTGTCCTTTGGTATCGCCCAGTTCTTTTCTTAATACTAATGATTCGTTTACTGTAGCAAGCGCCTGTTTGTAATCTTGTTTCTTGAGGTACAACGTGCCCATGTTGTTCAATGCATTGGCCAGGTATTCTTTATCCTGTATTGTGCGGCTTATTTCAATGGCTTTTAAATAATAATCCGCTGCTTTTTTATCATCGCCTTTTATTTTATAAATGTTGGCAATGTTTACAAACGAACCGGCAAGCCCGTAGTTGTCGTTGAGTTTTTCTTTTATTTCAATTGACTGCAGCTGGTATTTGATCGCTTCGTCGTAACGGCCCAGGTTTTGGTTGAGAATACCAATGTTGTTAAGCGAATAGGAGATGCCGATATTGTCTTTGTGTTTGGTGAAGAGCGATAAAGCCAGCAGTTGATTTTCGAGTGCTTTATCAAATTCACCTTTACGCTGGTACACAATGCCGATTTTGTTATACACTTTCGCCATACCCAATCCATCGTTCAGCTGTTTACGGATGTTGCCCGACTGCTGGTAGAAAGCAATGGCGCTGTCATACTTCTCCTGGTCGTATAATAAAATACCAAGATCGTTGTAAGCCTGTGCAAGTCCTTTTGGGTAGTTTATTTTTTTAGCCTGCTGTATGGCTTTGAACCCATACGATTTGGCTTTGTCCCTGTTTACCATGCGATATTCCCAGGTAAGGTCGTTCAATATTTTTACAAGATTGCTGTCGGTTTCTTTACCAGCCAGTTTTTCAAGACTGTCAATAACCTGTTTGTTTTTTTGTGCTGAAACAAAACCGCAAACAAACAGTAAAAGCAATGTGGAAAGTGCATACCTGTGCATGTGTACTTATTTATTTTCTGGATAAACGCAGGTTGCCAGAGTTTTCCCATGTTGAACAGGAAATTACTGTCAATAAATCTGTTCATGACACATCACTGACGGGAACAGACATCGGTACAATAAAAGAAAAGCTGAACAGGGGTTTCAGGCATACTGTGCTTACAAGTTAAGCACTTCTTTCATTCCAAAAAATCCAACTTTATTTTTTAAGAATTCTGCCGCAAGTACAGCGCCTAATGCAAACCCGGTGCGGTTGTGGGCTGTGTGGATGATCTCAATATCATCAATAGCCGAACTGTATTTTACAAAGTGCGTACCGGGTGCAGGATCTATCCGTTCGCTGATGATGGCAAGATCGCCGGGTTGTGTGGATGTTTCGTTTACCCATTTTTCTTTTCGTCCCAGTTCTGCCAGCACTTGTTCTGCCAGGCTGATGGCGGTGCCGCTTGGTGCATCTTTTTTAGCGGTATGATGAATTTCTTTGAGTGTTACATCATAATTGTCCTGACCGTTCATGAGCTGAGCAAGACGCTTATTCACCTCAAAGAAAATATTTACACCCACGCTGAAATTGCTGGCAACGATGAGGCCGGTGCGGCTTGCTTCTGCAATGGCTTTTGCTTCATCCAGTTTTTCCAACCAGCCGGTTGAACCGCATACTACCGGTACGCCTTGTTGCAAACAGAACGTAACATTTTTAAATGCTGTGTGTGGACTGGTAAACTCAATCACCACATCGGCTTTCTTGATATTTTCAGGAGTAAGTTCGTGCAGGTTGTCGGCATCAATGATCAACACTGCTTCATGGCCACGCTCTTTTGCAATTTCATGGATGGCCTTTCCCATCTTTCCGTATCCGATAAGTGCAAGTTTCATGTAAATGTCTGGTTTGGTTGTTCTGGTGAATCGTGCAAGATGAAGATTATCTTGCTGTATTTTTTTTACCAAAGGTAAAGATCACGCCAACATTCGCCTGCTTCGATAAAGGATTTACTGTTGGGTTGATCTGCATTGATAAATTATCGTTTACTTCAAATTCTTTCAGGTGTCCGTCAACAGTGGCATCCACTACATTCAGCCCCCACAACACCACAAATGCCAATACGGAATAGTCAACATACTGTCGTACAGCAATACGGTATTGGCGTACAGCTTCCGGATCAATCGGCTGGAATTTTGGTTTGATCAGATGATTGTTTGTATCATCGTTATCCATCATATTCCGGTAAGCATCTCTTGCATCAATATATTCCCTGCGGTTATAAATGAAGAATCCGGCGGCAGTGCCCAACGCACCATATACAATCGGGATTTTCCAGTATTTTTTATTGTAAGCCTGTCCCCAGCCCGGAATAATGGCTGAGCGGATCATTGCTTTGCGTGGTGAGTGAGGAACGATTTTTTTTGTAGTGTCGGTTTTTTTAGCAGCAATACTGTCGCCTGTAACAGCAGGGGCAGACTTAATAGTACTGTCCTGTGCCTGCGCTGCAGCCAAACCAAATGAAAAGATCAGTAAGAGAATGAAATACCTCATGTGTTAATCAACGTCGGTGCCCAGTTGTTTTAATATCTGGTTAAACTGTTCCAGCGAATAATATTCAATAGAAATAACACCATTTCCTTTTTTGCTGTGGTTCAGTTTTACCTTGGTGCCTAATTGTGATGCTAAGTTATCTTCAATACGTTGAAATGCCGGAGGTAAACCGCCTTTTACCGCTTTATTAACAGGCGATGATTTGTACATCTGGCGCACCAGGTTTTCTGTTTGGCGTACCGATAGTTCTTTTTGTTTTACCTGATTGTACACATACAATTGCTTGTCGATCGTGTCAACATTTACTAAAGCACGTGCATGGCCCATGCTTAAACTGCCATTGCGTACAGCCAGTTGAATATCGGGTGGTAATTTCAGCAAGCGGATATAATTGGTAACTGTTGTACGGTCTTTACCCATGCGTTCGGCCACCTGTTCCTGCGTGTAATCAAGCTCCTCCATCAATCGCTTATAGCTGAGTGCAATTTCCACTGCATTCAGGTTTTCACGCTGTAAGTTTTCAAGCAAGGCCAGTTCCAGTAATTCCTGGTCGTTTGCCTGGCGGATGTAAGCAGGAATATC
>NZ_CAMLGT010000173.1 GCF_946479605.1 uncultured Lacibacter sp. | reverse complement strand
GGTAATGCAGGTATATTACCTAGCTGCAAAGCGTTTGTTCCTTTACTCATTGCACGTACAGTTTGATACACAACTTTACCCTGTTGATCATAAAGACGTATATAAGCCTCACCACTATTGCTTGTTGTAAACTGAAGATTGATCACCTGCTCAAATGGATTGGGAGAAACAATAACCTGTTGTAATCTGCTTGCATGTAATCTTATTACAGAACTATAAGCATACTTCCCGTTCTGATCAACAGTTTTTAAACGATAATAATTGTTTCCTGAAAAAGGAATTGCATCAGTATATGTATAAGCTTTTTCTATTGACGAGTGGCCAGCTGCTTTTACATTACCTATTGCACTAAAACCAACTCCATCTGCACTTTTTTCTATTACAAAATGGCTTGTATTATCTTCTGTAGAAGTTCGCCAATTCAATTGTGAAGCATCATTTACAAAACGTCCGCTGAACGAAAGCAATTCAACAGGTAAAGTTCCTGATACATAAATGGTAGCGGTAGCCAATGAAAGACATGTTGGACCGGTTAATTTATCAGCCACAATTTCTACATTATAAGTACCAGGCGAATTGAACACCTGTGTTATAAAACCTTCGGATCCATTGCTACCAAATTTCGAAGTTGCATAACTTATGTTGCTGGCTGCATCTTCAACAATGTATAATACACCAGTTTGTGTATTTGATACAGTATAAGTAACTGTTTGTCCCACTGAAATTATTGAAGTTGATGGACTGATCAATGGTGTTGCTGGTGAAGAACAGGAGATTGTTGTGGTGGAAGCGCAGGATGTATTTAATGTACTGTTTGTTGCCTGCGCACCAACTGTTAATACACCTCCTGCATACAAAGGATTTGATGCAGCTATGGTTACTGTCCATGCCGATTGTGCAGCAAGTAATACAGAGCCGACCAAGGCACCATCCTGGTACAAATAAACAGTACCACTGAAGGGTCCTGCAATTGTACCGGATACAGAAGTGTTTGTATCAGAATAAGATCCTGTAATAACCGGGCATACGGTTGTAGCTGTTCTTGCTGTTGCAGAAGAAGAGTTTGCACTTACAGTACATGATCCGTTTTGTGCGGTTGCATAATAGCTTGTGCCATTTACCAGGGCAGTAACTGTAACAGACCATGTTCCGTTTGCCTGTACAGTTGTTGTGCCCAGCAACGTAGGTGTGCTGTTGTACACACGAATAGTTGTACCGGCTGGCGCTGATGATGTGCCTGATACAGTTGTTGCACCTGCAGTTAAGTTGCCTTGTATATCTGTAGTAATAACCGGCCTTGTTGTAAAACAGGTTGTTGTTATTGTTGCAGCTGTGCTTACACATTTAGATGCAGCTTGTGCTCTAACTGTAACAACGTCGCCTGTTTGAAGAGCAACATTTGAAAAACTGTAAGCAGCACTTGCCGCTACGTTTACAGAAGCAACGATATATCCATTCACCAATAATCTTATTGTTGCAGGATTAGCTTCCATGTTGGTTCCGCTTATAGTATTTGATCCGGCATACACAACTGTTTGTGTAATGGTTGGTTGAACAGTTGAACTGGCTAATAAACAGGTTGATGGCCAAACAAGAGCCGACTCACATTTACCAGGTTCTGTTACAGTAAATACATAGCTGTTTGTAGCAGGCATGTCAGGAGAACCTCCTCCACAAGGATCAGCCTGTCCGCCATTGCTTGTATGCTGGTATTCCCATGCTGTTGTACCTACAGGGTTTGCTGTAGCATTATAAGTTACTTTGTTGGTAGTTGTTGCATCATCAGCAAAAAGAGTTAAACTGCCGTTGTATGCAATTGTATAAAGTTTTACCCGTGCACCATCCAGTTTCGTACCCCCTGCACCTCTTGTTGAAAGACAGGTTATAGTCATTGAAGAGGCTGATGTAACATTTGAAGCCAAACAAGATGTAACAGCAACACTGTTGCTTGTTAAACACATACTTTCAGCCGATGCCTGTGCTTTTGCAGTTATAACATCAGCATTGGTCACCGTTGCAATTGTATATGTCCAGGGAGAACCACTTGTAGCGGAGGTGGTTCCTGCAAATACACCATTCTTATAAACTGATATAGTAGCTGTTGAAGGTTTGGTTGCATCAAGCCTTGTCCATATGCCGGTAATATTTACATTCGATCCGGAAGTAATACCTGTATTTACTGTTGGTGCCGCCGTGCAAACATCTGTGGGACCCGAGCCGCCTGAAGTAATATCATTCAATGTAAAGCTTGCTGTGTTCTTACCCACAAACTCCCAAGCATCGGTTGTGCTTGAAAAATTATCATCATTTAAACCATAAATATCTGAACGTGTTCCCTGGAATGCTGAACCGGGATTTGTGTTGGTTGAAATAACCATGCGGATAGGTGTAGACGCCGTAATACCTAATGCCGACATTGGTACAAAAAAATCATAGAAATAATCCGCATTACCCGATTCACGACTGAGAGCAACAGAGATCAATTGATTCGTTGCAAGTGAATAAGTGTTGCTGGCTGACGGGTTTATAATACCATCAACATTATAAATTGCCACACGACCGTTGGTACCGGTTTCGAGTGCCACTTCCAATTCAAAACCTGGGTTGCCGTTTCCGCTGTTTG
Organism: uncultured Lacibacter sp.; assembly: GCF_946479605.1. Next base: position 5,660 of record NZ_CAMLGT010000173.1, on the reverse strand, counting down.
TTGGAGCTACATAATTAGGATCGGCTGAAGAACCTGATGCTCCTAACCGCAAATCTGTATCAATTAATATATTGTAAGCTTTGGCACCACTAACGATGCTACCAATACGTAAACGGAACAAAATGTTAGTACCATCATTATAAATATAACAGCCGCTGTTATCAACTGTTTTCACAATATCAGAATAACCACCATCAGGCCCGGTAGCAAGATCACCTGTTGGTTCAATCATTACCGGTTTAATGATCTTGTACAGAATTTCGCTTTGCGTTATATCATTTGTTGTAAAGCCGCTTGTTAAAGCTGAAGTAAAAAAATCCTGATTTGGGTTGAGCACAACCGGACCAATGCCTCCGGCAGGACGAACAATAAGACCAGGTGTTTGTGCAGAAAGAATGTTACCTGCAATCAGAATTATAAAAGACACTAACAGCCCTTTATAAAGTTGGGACTTGGATTTCATGTAAATGGTTTTTACAAAGAGTTTGAGTAATGCTCAAAACTAAGTAGTAACCATTAACGCCATTGTAGTATATTCAACAATATACCTATAGGTAATTTGTATTTTTTGCTGACGTATTAATTTTACTTCTGCCCAATTTTTTCACGTAGCAGCTTGCGGGCTTCATGCGTGCCGTCGTCTCCTTCAAACGCATCTTTCGGAATAAGAAAGAATGATTTTTCATCAATGTAGAGATGAAAAAAATGAGGCGTTTCAACAAAATATTTGAATGCATTATAGTTCCAGTTCTTTTTGCCATTCGGGTTTTCCAGATGCATATATGTATCAAGAAAGGTAAGTGTAAAAGCATCCCTGAATGTTTTAGCACGGCTGTACACCGTAAACGGAAGTATGAACCAGAACGAGATCATCAACGAAAACCACAGGAATGAGCTCAATAAAAAAGCCACCGGAGCAATTTTTTTCCAGAAGAACATTGCTGCAGCAAACAATGCAAATACATTCACAAGTATGATCAGGATGCGTATATCCTTTTTCGAAATAAAATGATAACGTAATGCCTGAATTACTTTTTTGCGATCGTAACGGAAAGAAATGGTCATATAACTAATTTAAAAAAACAGCAATTACAGTAATGAGTAATGATCTCGGTTGCTTAACGGTATTTCAATTCATTTTCACCAACACTCCACTCTCCCAGCTTATCCCCCTTTACACCCAAAAACTCAACTGTGAGTTTACGTTGCCCTCTTACACCTGTAAAACTGAATTTCCCGTAATTCTGTTTTTCATCCAACCCAAATACACGGTAAGGATTATTCGCTTCCGGCCCGCCAAAACGATGTGTACCTGCTGTTAGTGGCGAAACAGTAATATCATATAAAGGATAAGCTCCTTGCCTGTTTACTTTTATCACTTCGGAATGATGCCTGTCGCCACTCATGAATAACACACCTGTAATTTTATTGGCCGAAAGGAAATTGATCAACTCGTTGTATTCTGCCGGGCAATCTAACAATTTATCATAAGGTGAAACAGGATTCAATACCTGGCTTCCGTTTGCAATGATCTTGAATGGTGCCGTGCTGTACAGCAACGAATTCTTCAGCCAGTTCAGTTGTTTCTTTCCCCACATCTGTTTTTCCGGATTTGGTTTGCCATCAACAGAATCTTTCATTTTGTCTGCACTTCTCCACCAACGGTCGTCCATCATAAAAACATCTACATCACCATAATTGATCATGGAGTAAACACCTTCATCTGCAAAGCCATAATTTTTGTTGAGCCAGTAACTTTTAAATACATCACGTGACGTTTCTTTCAAGATGTAGTTTGTGCCCATATCATTCGGTCCATAATCATGATCATCCCACATAGCAAAATGCGAAGTTGATTTGAGGAACTTTTGTAATACAGGTGTTGCCCTGTCGTGACTGGCCCTGTTCCACAAACCCCACGCATCATAATAATCCACATCACGTGTGTACCAGTTATCGCCCATCCAAAGCATAAAGGCTGCTTTTTCTTTTGCCATACTTTCAAAAATGGAAGAATCACCACCATAAGGCTTGCCCGGCCTGTCAACAGGAGGTTCGTTAATGTATGCACAGGAGCCGGTTAAAAAAGAAAAATCGGGAGCCGGTTTACGCCACTGCCACAGCTCTTTTGTTGTAAAAGAACCATCGGCTTTTGTTGGCCGCCTGTTGGTTGTATTGTTAATGATGAATTGGTATTCGTACGTTGTGTTTAATTCAAGATTCACTACATCAAACTGAAGAGGAGCAAACCACTGATCGGCTGTGGTTTTCTTTACAAGACGAATTGCTTTGCCCTGCTCGCCTTTTTTCCAATACCAAAGATCAGCACTGCTGCCGGGTTTTACTTCAATCCATAATTTGGCGGTTCGTAATTCAACGGGGCCAAGCATTGGCCCGCTCACCTGCTGGGCTTTTGCAGCAGATACCAGAAAAATGCAAACAAGCATCAATATCCTGAATGGTAAACAACGCTTCATATAACTGTAAGTTTATTGCCTGAAGAGAGGCTGCAATGTAACTAAACTTTACAAGCTATATCCGGCGTTGCAGATGTTTGCTGTTATGTGCTGATTAATTTTCTTTTTCGAAGAAGCGGTTCATGGCAAAAAAACACCCCCGTTTCCGGGGGTGCAATAAAATTATCTGACACGCATACATTTGCGAAACGATCCATTGGCAGCTTCATAGGGCGTCAGGGATCTGCTGCAGCTACTCAGATAAACGATACTTAACAGCAATACGGAATAAACGATTGCTTTCTTCATTGGTACGGATTTAATACGTTTTAAAAATAAGGGCTAACCGCATTCAAAACGCTCAAAGCTGTATTTCAATTGTGAAAATAAGTGTATCCCTTATTATTTCTCTTTAAACAAGGAATACTACGCTGTGTTTTTACGCATACACAATGCCGGTAGCCTTACTCCATAAATGCAAAAACGCTCCGGAGAGCCGGAGCGTTTATTATAGGAACCTCTGTTGAGATTAGTTGTTGAAGGACTGCATTAACTGCAACCCATGCTGTTACCACAGTTCAAACATTTGTAACAGGTACCACTTCTGATGGTAATGTGTCCGCAGGTGTTACAAGCCGGAGCATCGCTTTGCATGCTCTTTGCGGCCATGTTCACTGCATCAAGACCGCTTTCCATTTTTACAGGAGCGGCTGCTGCCTTTTGTGTTTTTTGCGCCTGCGGTGTTGATGAAGCAGAACCTACTACACGTACATCACTCAGTTCAGGGGTTTTTTTTTCGTATTCCAGACCTGTCGGAATATCGTCCCAGTCATCCATACCAGTGTTGTTGATCTCCGGTTTATCCAACACATGTACTAAGTCGGTACGACCTAAGTACTCGTATGCCAGGCAACGGAACACAAAGTCAACAATAGATGTTGTTGTTTTGATGTTCGGGTGATCAACCATACCGCTTGGCTCAAACTTGGTGAACACAAATTTTTCTACATACTCTTCAAGCGGCACACCGTATTGCAAGCCTACTGAAATAGCAATTGCAAAACTGTTCATTAAGCTGCGCAATGTGCTGCCTTCTTTGGCAAGGTCAACAAAAATTTCACCTACCGTTCCATCGCTGTACTCTCCGGTACGGAGGAAAAGTGTTTGTCCGTTGATCTTTGCTTTTTGTGTAAAGCCACGGCGCTTGGCAGGTAATGTTCTGCGTTCAACAATGCGTGCAAGCTGGCGTTTCAGCTTGGTATCAGGCGATGCCTGTACACGTTTATGGAGTTCTTCCAGCAGTTCTTCTACTGTAAGTTTACCCATATCAACAATAAAGCTTTCAGGAGCATCTTCTGCTTCTGCAGTTGCAGTATCGGTTGATTCTTTTTTCTTCTTGTCACTTCCTTTGGTGCTCAAAGGTTGCGAAAGCTTAGAGCCATCACGATACAATGCACAAGCTTTCAATCCAAGCTTCCAGCTTTCAAAATATGCTTCTGCAATTTCTTCAACCGTTGCTTCGTTTGGCAGGTTGATGGTTTTTGAAATAGCACCGCTTAAGAATGGCTGTGCAGCACCCATCATTTTAATGTGGCCACTGTGGTGAATATAGCGTTCGCCTTTCTTACCACATTTATTGGCACAATCAAATACAGGATAGTGTTCCAGTTTCAGGAATGGAGCACCTTCAACTGTCATTGTACCGCAGATATAATCATTGGCTTCTTCAATTTGTTCATCAGTAAAGCCTAATGCTTCCAGCAAACTCCATTCAAAATCGTTGTATTGTTCAGGAGTAAAGCCAAGACGTTGCAGGCACTCTTCACCTAATGTGTATTTGTTGAACACAAATCCGATCTCAAATGCTGATGCCATAGCAGCTTCCAGCTTTTTGATCTCTTCCGCAATAAAGCCTTTTGCACTTAATGTTTGAGGATTAATGTGTGGCGCACCATTCAATGAAGCAGCACCCACAGCATATTTTACAATTGCTTCTGATTCTTTTTCGCTGTAACCAAGTTTCGCCAATGCAGTTGGTACAGATTGGTTGATGATCTTGAAGTAACCACCGCCACTCAGTTTTTTAAACTTCACTAATGCAAAATCAGGTTCAACACCGGTTGTATCGCAATCCATTACCAAACCAATTGTTCCGGTTGGAGCAATTACGGTTGTTTGCGCATTGCGGTAACCATATTTTTCACCTAACTCAACTGCATCGTCCCAGCTTTTGCAGGCACTTGTCAGTAAATAATCCGGGCAGTATTTTGCTTTGATGCCTTGCGGTTTAATACTCAAGCCAACATAAGCTTCATCAGCATCATAGGCTGCTGCACGGTGGTTGCGCATTACACGCAACATATCTTCAGCATTTTCTTCGTAACGTGGGAACGCTCCGAGGAAAGAAGCCATCTCTGCAGATGTTTTATAAGAGATACCTGTCATGATAGCGGTTAACGCACCGGCAATACCACGTGCTTCTTCACTATCATAAGGAATACCCATTACCATCAGCATTGAACCAAGGTTGGCATAACCTAAACCAAGTGTGCGGTAATCGTATGATAACTGTGCCACTTCTTTTGATGGGAATTGTGCCATCAACACAGAAATTTCCAATACTGTTGTCCATAAACGACAAACATATTCAAAGCCCTGTACATCGAAAGTTTGTGTTGCTTCATCAAACAAACGACGAAGGTTTACTGATGCAAGATTACAGGCAGTGTTATCAAGGAACATATATTCACTGCAAGGGTTACTTGCATTGATGCGTCCACCTTTTGGTGATGTATGCCACTCGTTGATTGTAGTATCGTATTGCGTGCCGGGATCAGCACAACGCCATGCAGCGTATGCAATCTGGTTCCATACTTCTTGTGAAGGAATTTTTTTCATCGTACGGCCATCGGTACGTGCTTTTAATTCCCAGTCTTCGCCTTTTTCTAATTTTTCGAAAAACTCGTTGGGGATACGAACAGAGTTGTTCGAGTTTTGTCCGCTTACTGTACGGTATGCTTCACCTTCGTAATCATGTGAGTAACCTGCATTGATCAACGCACCTACTTTCTTTTCTTCTTCCACTTTCCAGTTGATGAAGTCCATGATTTCAGGGTGGTCTAAATCGAGACAAACCATTTTAGCAGCCCTGCGTGTTGTACCACCACTTTTAATAGCACCTGCCGCCCTGTCACCAATTTTCAG
>NZ_CAMLGT010000172.1 GCF_946479605.1 uncultured Lacibacter sp. | reverse complement strand
AGCGGCAAAGAATGGTGCGTTATTATCACTCATCGACTACAATGAAAAAGCGTTGGCCGATGCGAAACAAGAGATTGAACAGCAAGTACCAGGTGCAAAAGTACTGACCATTACAGCAGACGTTTCGAAAGAAACGGATGTGAAAAATTATGTAGATGAAACGTTGAAGCAATATGGACGCATTGATGGTTTTTACAACAACGCAGGTATTGAAGGAAAACAAGCATTGCTTGCTGAATACGATCTTGACATTTTCAAAAAAGTAATTGACATTAACTTGCTGGGTGTTTATTATGGCTTGCGCTACATTCTGCCAGTAATGGTAAAGCAAGAATATGGACGTATTGTTAACGTGGCATCTGTTGGTGGCATCAGGGGCGTAATGAACCAAACACCTTATGTTGCAAGTAAACATGCTGTTTCGGGTATCACTAAAAATGCTGCACTGGAATATGGCCGTTATAATATTCTCACAAACGCCATTGCACCAGGTGCTATTCTTACACCCATGGTAGCAGAAGCATTCCGTCAGATAAATCCCGATGATCCGAAGAAGGCAGAAACTGAATATGCACAATTCAACCCAACAAAACGACTGGGTCTTCCGGAAGAAGTAGCGAAACTCGTAAACTTTTTATTGAGCGATGAAGCATCATACATCAACGGTCAAACCATTGCCATTGATGGTGGTCAGTCAAACTCTTATGGTTTTGTATAACAGATATAAAACAGTTTGTTGATTAAGGTTTAGAGCCGTGCATTTCTGCACGGCTTTTTTTGTTACTATTGGGCTTTGAAAAGAAACGATCCCGGCCACTAACAGCTGTTTGCAGAAAACGTTCCCGATAATAAACATCTCCCAAACCGGCTCTTTCACCATTTACTTATCAAGAACAACGTAAATTTGAACATTGCAACAAATAAACCGACCAGTTAACAAAGCGAATGAGATCCTTAAAAGAAAAAATTGAAGCCCGGGAAAACGGCTTGCTGCTTTATAGTTTTGCACCTCCTAAGATCACAACCGAAAAAGAAAAACTGCAGATCATTGCTGAGAAACAGATCGACCGTATCAACAATCTTGCAATTGACGGGTTGATATTGTACGATATACAGGATGAAAGTGAACGCACCAATGAACAACGCACTTTTCCTTTTATACAAACCGTAGCGCCGGAAACTTATTTTCGTGAGTACCTGAGTACCATTAACGTACCCGGCATTATTTACAAGAGCATTGCCAACCAAACAAAGGATTCGTTCAACGAATGGCTTTGCAAAAACAATGATCTCTCAAATTTTGTATTTGTTGGTGCATCATCAAGTGCACAAATTGCAGCAACCAACTTTGCATTAACAGATGCCTATGATCTGCGCAAAGACCTGCATAATCATTTGATGCTGGGAGGTATCACCATACCAGAACGCCATTCAAAAAAGGGAGATGAACACAAACGCATTTTTTCTAAAACGGAAAAAGGCTGCAGCTTCTTTGTTTCGCAATGTGTGTACAACGTGTATGAATCGAAGAACCTGTTGTCTGACTACTATTACGATTCCGTTGATAACAACTATGAATTAAAACCCATCTTCTTTACACTCAGTCCCTGTGGCTCCATTAAAACGCTGGAGTTTATGAAGTGGCTGGGTATTGAAGTACCGAAGTGGTTGTACAACGATTTGAAACATGCAAAGGATATTTTAGATACCTCGGTAAAAACATCCGTCCTCATTGCAAACGAACTGATCGATTTTGCAGCATCCAAACAAATACCTGTTGGATTTAATGTAGAAAGTATTTCGAACAAGAAAGATGAAATTGATGCCGCAACAGAAATACTGAATACGATTGCAACAAGGTTAAAACCGGTGAAGAAAATTAATTCAATTGAGCCGGTAGTTGCTGCAGTAGAAAATTAATTATTCGCTACAAGAATACAAAAATTACCAGCTGCACAAAGAGAATAAACGTTCATTCACTTGGTTTTCTTTGCGGCTTTGCATCTTTTTGGCAAATGTCTACAACTTGAAATTCAACGTTACACTTGGAATGATTGGAAATAACGACACTTGTCTTGCTTCCACTTCCAAAGTTCCCTGGTAAGGATTACCTGTTTGATCGTAATAAATGAAATAAGGATTTTGCCTGCTGTAAGCATTGTACACGCTAAACACCCATTCAGTTTTGAGCTTGCGAACCTTCTTCGGCTGTGGTGTGTAAATAGCTGAAAGATCAAGACGGTGATACGATGGTAAACGGTATTGGTTAATGCGGCTGTACTGCTGCGTTAGCACGCCATCAACCAAAAAGAAACGTTCAGGTAAAGTAAATGCATTACCGGTGCCAAATACAAACACGGCCGAATATTTCCATTTTTTATTTTGCTGATAGTTGGTCACAACACTCAGATCATGCCTGCGGTCGTAACGACCGGGATATTTATCTCCATCATTCAACTGCGGAAACCTGCGCCATGTCCATGACAAGGTATAACCGATCCAACCAGTGAAATTACCTCTTGCTTTGTTTACATAAAACTCGGCACCATAACTCCATCCTTTTCCAAATACAAAACTTTCTTCGGGATCGCCAATGCCGGGCGTAAAGCCTTCTTTGTATTCGATCTGGTTCTGCATGGTTTTGTAATACACTTCAACCGATGTTTCCCAGGTATTATCGTTGAAATTTTTAAAGAATCCGGCTGCATACTGCCAGCCGATCTGTGGTTTTACTCGATGTGTACTCGGCACCCAAATATCCGTTGGCAATGTTGTACCAGCGTTGCTTACCAAATGAATGAACTGCAGGTTTCGTGTAACCGCTGCTTTAATGGATGTTTCATCGTTCAATGCATAGCGAAGAGTAGCACGTGGTTCCAGTCCACCATAGTACTTTACACCCTCACCTTTCCCGTACACGGTGCTGTCGAGTTTATTCCCATCTGCATCCTTTACATACAAGCTGTATGGACCTACTTGCTGAAACATACTGTACCGCACGCCATAGTTGATCTTTAACTGATCATTGATCTCCCAATCGTCCATGATGTATGCCGCCAGCTCATGTGCAAACTTGTTGTTTACACTCTGCGGTTCAAACACCACATCACCACTTTTACCACTGGTTGTTTGCGGATTGAATCTGTGATAGGTATAATTGATACCATACTTTAACTGGTGACCGGTAACGGGATAATAATCAAAATCAATCTTGGCACTCACATCACGAATAGCAGAATTGAGATTGATCTCGAAATCACTTTGTGTTCCGCCAAATGCAAAACGATAATCATTCCATACAAGCGATGTGTTTGAAAATAATTTGCTGTTGAATACATGGTTCCAACGTACTGTTCCTGTTGAATTACCCCAGGGAATACGTGCCCCAAAGCTGCGTTCTTTGTTGTTGAAAGTAAACACATCTCTTCCGAAATAACCACTTGCATACAAACGGTCTTTCTCCGAAAATTTATAATTGAACTTGGTATTAAGATCGTAGAAGTAATAACCACTGCCGTAGAACGCACTTTCTTTTTTAATGAAAGGTTTCACAAGCACATCAATATATGTTCTGCGTGCAGAAACAATAAACGATGCTTTTTCTTTTACCACAGGGCCTTGAACAGAAACACGTGAAGAGATGGTACCAATACCTCCTTCCACCTGGAACTTTTTGTTGTTGCCATCTTTCATCGCAATATCCACCACGCTGCTGATACGGCCACCGTAGTTGGCAGGCATGCCACCTTTGATCAAACTCACATTCTTCAATGCATCGCTATTAAACACCGAAAAGAAACCAAACAAATGACCGGGATTGTACACCACTGCATCATCCAGTAAAATCAAATTCTGATCGGGACCACCACCACGCACATACAATCCGCTGTTTCCCTCACCTGCATTGCGCACACCAGGTAATAGTTGCAACACTTTAATCGGATCAACTTCACCCGCCAATGCAGGAACAGATTTGATCTGGTTCATGCTCAATTCAAACTTGCCCATCTGGGCACTCTTCACATTCAGATCACGCTTCTTTGAATAAATGATCACCTCCTGCGAAATAGCGATACGTGGAGCAAGATCAAAATTGAGCTGTGTATTACTGTTGAGATCAATGTCTATTTCCTTAGCTGTAAAACCAACATGCGACACCGTAAGTGTATAGCTGCCTTTATCGAGTGTGATGGAATAAAAACCATATTGGTTAGAGCTGATACCTTTTGTTCGCCCTTTAACGCTGATGGTGGCACCGATAATGGTTTCGTTACTGGTGCTGTCTTTTACATAACCGCTGATGGTGAATTTCTCCTGCGCAGATAATGTTGCAACTGTTATGATACAGATGAGCAGTGAAATGATAGGTTTAAAATAATGCATGCGGAAATTTTCCCGTTTTTAGAAGTATACCTCTATTACAAGTAAATGCTGTTTTTGTTTGAATGAAGCGCCCCCTTTTAACCATTCTCCTGTGTAATAAACTGTCACCCCTCCAGAGAGGGGATAATCAGTCTGATATTTTGAGAATGAAAAATTATTACTACAAACTACGGGCTAACGACTATCGGCTTCCCACTCACTATTCACTACTCGTCACTCACCTTCTTAATACTTCAGCGTTTCCTTTACCTCACCGCAAGTGAGCATTTTTTTGCCGAAGTAAGGATTCATGATACTGTCGGCACTGCTGAGCCAGTATGCACCTTTATTGTCAAAAGCCATGGGGCAATATTGGTAGTAGATCGTTGCGCCCGTAGGTTTGATCACACGTACCATATCGTAAAATGCATTCGATACCATTTCAAACGACTCCCGCTTTTTCGCCAGTTCTTTTTCTCCCAGCATTCCATTAATCTCAGCAGCCACATCACCTGCACGACCATCAATGCTAGCAAAACCAAGGCTATCGAAAGTTTTTACTTCGTCCAGTTTCAAACTGTCGAGCAATGTTTTTAATACAGCACCTGTTTCATTCACTTTTGCTGTATCACTTGCTACAAACGCATCTTTCAGGTTATAGTAAGCTGTCAATACATTGTTGATCGATTGATTAAACCCTTCACTGTAAGCATATCCAGCAGAAGTTTTTGCTTCCGGTGCGGTTGTGGTTTCTTCTGTTTTTTCTTCTTTGTTTTTACAGGCTACAGCCGAAAGAATAACGGAAAGGATAAGCAAAGTCTTTTTCATAAAAAAAAATTTTGGCAAAGATAAGACCTATGAGCTTTGCAGCGAGCTGTCAGGTACGCCATACCTCCTGGCATTTTACCCCGTCAGGAATTACACTGTGCGTAGTCGAAGTGCCGCCCACCGGGTTTTCAGTTCGTACTTCGTACCTCTTACCTCGTGCTTCTTACCTTTCACCCCGCACTTAAACCTTATCTTTGCCGCTCATTTTTAAGAAAGAATTATGTTAGCTGGTTTTCAGAATGTAACGTTTGAGTTTGGTGCAAGAGCTATTATTGAAGATTCTACCTGGCACATTCATCCCAATGAGCGTATTGGTTTGATTGGGTATAATGGCACAGGGAAATCGACCCTTCTGAAGTTGCTGGTGGGCGAATACCAGCCCTCAAAAGGCGAAGTGATCCGCAGCCGCAATACCAGTATTGGTTACCTGCACCAGGATCTGCTGAGTTTTGATACCAGTGAATCGATTTTGCAGGTTGCGCTGGGAGCATTTGAAAAAGTACTGTTGCTCGAAAAAGAAATTGAAGAGCTGGGCATTCAGCTGGAAAAAAATCATGAAGATGAAGCACTCCTCCACCTTTATTCTGATAAGCTGCATGAAATGGATACGCTGGATGGTTACAACATCCATCATAAAACAGAAGAAATTCTGCAGGGACTTGGCTTTGCCAATGCTGATCTGCAACGACCGTATAAAGAATTCAGTGGTGGCTGGCGCATGCGTGTACTGCTGGCAAAAATGATCCTGCAACAGCCCGACTTATTGTTACTCGATGAACCCACGAACCACCTGGATCTTCCCAGTATTGAATGGCTGGAAAAATACTTGCTGCACTACCAGGGTTCAGTAGTGATTGTATCGCATGACCGTTGGTTCCTTGATCGTATGGTGACGAAGATTGTGGAAGTGTTTCAGCAAGGTTTACATATTTACGGCGGCAACTATTCTTTCTATCAACAGGAAAAAGAGATAAGAATGGAATTGCAGATGAAGGCATTTGAAAACCAGCAGGACTTTATCCGTCAGCAGGAACGTTTTATTGAACGTTTTCGTGCAAAAGCAAGTAAAGCAGCAGCTGCCCAAACTGCTATTAAGAAATTAGAAAAGCTGGATGTAATTGAAGCGCCTACCAATGACCGCCCCAATATCCGCATTAACTTTGCAATTGATAAAATGCCGGGTAAAGTATTATGCGAATTAAAACATATTAGCAAACATTACGGTGCCAATAAAATTGTAACAAATGCCAGTGCAGAAATTGAACGGGGCGATAAAATTGCATTGATCGGTGCAAACGGTAAGGGTAAATCTACACTGCTGCGCATTATTGCCGGTGTTGAAAGTTTTGAAGGTGAACGTAAATGGGGACATAATGTTGACGAAAGTTTTTACGCCCAGCACCAGTTGGAATCACTTGGATTGAATCATACACTGCTTGATGAATTAAAAACCTGTGGCACGCAAAAAACCGACCAGGAACTGCGTACACTGCTGGGTTGCTTTTTATTTGGTGGCGATGATATCGATAAAAAAATCAAAGTACTGAGTGGTGGTGAAAAAGCAAGGATTGCGTTGGCAAAAACAATCATCAGCAAGGCCAACTTCCTGATGCTCGATGAACCGACGAACCACCTGGATATGCACTCGGTTGAATTACTCATTGAAGCATTGAACAAATACCAGGGCAGTATCATTCTTGTAAGTCACGACCGTTTTTTTGTTTCGCAAACAGCCAATAAGATCTGGGAAATTGTAGATGAAGAGATCAAAGAATTTAAAGGCACCTACACGGAATACTTAGAGTGGAAAGAACGGATGGCGAAGAGAGAAGCCGATAGTAAAGCGTCTTCAGCGGGTAGTGAGAAGAAAGCGGAAGTGAAAAAAGTGGTGGAAGAAAAACCTGCCCCCGCTCCTGTTGCTGATACGAAAGTGGTGATCAATAAAGAACTGAAGAAAGAATTGCAGAAGCAGCAACGCATACTGCAACAGCTCGAAGAAAAGATCAACGCTACCACCATTGAAAAAAATAAAATGGAAGCGCAACTCTCCGATCCTTCTACTTATTCTGATAAAGACATGTTCAAACAAACAGAAATGTCATATCAAAAACTGAGCAAAGACCTGGCACAGTTCAATGCAGAATATGAAGCAGCGTTTGAGAAAGTGATGGAGTTGGAGAGTAAGGCGGGATGATAAACTATTTTATGAATAAAAGTGACATTTAACACAACATGAAGCAATTTGCTATTTTCATTCTCTTGTTAATAAGTCACTTTTCTTGTACCAACAGATCCGCTGAATGTTACAAAAAAAATGTCAATGCTTGGATATCTGAAGCTCCGGCGGCTTTAGACGAGTTTTTTATTGTAAAAGAAGAAATTCTTTCGAACAAAAAGTTTTTAGATTCGTTTTCGAGCAAAGGAGGTAGTGTTTTTATTACAGAGATTGAATACCGTTATTCAGGATTCATCATGCCTAAATTAGAAACCTGGTTTAAAAATGGACACGGTTGGTTGAGTTTTGAAAAACATGATACAGTATTTTCTTATAAAGAATGGAGCAACGGATTGGATGACATCTATGGTACTATACAACTCGGCCCAATAGATACCTCTAAATATCGCCAGTTTGAAGATACGCTGAAGTTAAAGGACAACTGGTATGCAATAGTTAGGAAATGTTGTGGCTGCGGAAGTTAGTACTGCAATAGTGCAAGTGTCCCTCAATGCAGAACATGAAGCAGTCTTTGAGAAAGTGATGGAGTTGGAGAGTAAGGTGGGTTGATTTTATAATGGGCAATAAGCGAACTTGTTATTTTTATTAGCAATCCAAGTCAATAGCTGCAATACATATCCTATATGCGTTTTCTAATAATTTTACTTCTTTCTGTTTTTGTCAGTTGCAAACCTGAAATTGATACAAGCAACCTTTTAGGCCCCATTTAGTCCAAGTATAACAATCGGAAATCTGGCGCAGGAATGAGGCGTTGGTTGGTGCATAGCTTCCTGTGCCTAGCAATCAATCGTACCTCGGCACGAAAATTCTCCTTCGCATGTTCCTACGGAACAAAAAACATTCTTAAAAAAACAGTTTTCTATA
>NZ_CAMLGT010000171.1 GCF_946479605.1 uncultured Lacibacter sp. | reverse complement strand
AAAGCTAAAAACACAAGAGTTGGAGGAGTGGTTCGTCAACGGCTGATTTCAGCAGGTTCTCCATTTTTTCATTTTTCATTTTTCATTTTTTGTTTTTCACTTCTTTTTTTTGCCTGTGGTAAAGCAAAACGGAATGAACAGAATATTTTTAAGTATAATGAAGTAAGCGGCATCAGTTCTCTCGATCCTGCATTTGCAAAAAGTCAGTCGGTAATATGGGCTACTCATCAATTGTATAGTACCCTGGTTGAAACAGATGAACAGTTGCATATTGTTCCATCTGTTGCTAAACGATGGGAGGTGAGTGAAGACAGACAGCAGATCACGTTTTATTTACGTGATGATGTGTTCTTTCATGATCATGCCGTTTTCCCGGGAGGTAAAGGGCGTCGTGTTGTTGCGGCTGATGTGGTGTACAGTTTTCAACGTTTGATGGATAAAAATACTGCCAGCCCCGGTGCATGGATATTTAACAACAGGGTTGATGCTGCAACTGGTTTTGAAGCGGTGAATGATACAACGTTTCGTATTCATCTGTTGAAGCCGTTTGTGCAGATATTGGGCGTGTTGAGTAATGTGTATTGTTCAATTGTGCCGAAGGAAGCGGTTGATAAGTACGGACCCGATTTTCGACGTAACCCGGTTGGTTCAGGACCTTTTCAATTCAAAGCATGGGAAGAAGGGCAGGCCCTGATCCTGCAACGTAACCCTGCTTATTTTGAAACCGACAGTACAGGTAAACGGCTGCCTTATATTGATGGTGTTAAAGTGAGTTTTCTTGATAATAAAGCAAGTGAATTTATGGAATTCAGGCAGGGTAACCTGCATTTTATCAATGATATTGATGCATCGTTTAAAGATGAAGTGCTGAGCAAGAAAGGCGAACTGCGTAACGAATGGAAAGAAAAAGTGGTGCTCAACAAACATGCGTATCTCAATATTGAATACATCGGTATTCTGGTTGATTCTTTAAATCCATTGGTGAAAAATTCGCCTTTGAAATTAAAAGCAATACGGCAGGCAATCAATTATGGTTTCGACAGAAAGAAAATGATGCTGTATTTGCGCAACTCAATTGGTACTGCAGCTGAAAGCGGGTTTGTGCCAATGGGATTGCCAAGTTTTGACCCTGCTGTTGTAAAAGGCTATTCGTATGATCCTGAAAAAGCAAGACAGCTGCTAAAGCAGGCAGGCTTTGATGCATCTCGCCCTGTTCCGGAAATAAAGCTGCTCACTATTCCTATCTATGCCGATCTTGGCAGTTACATTGCCCGCCAGTTGCAGGATATTGGTTTAAATGTAAAAGTGGAAGCCGTGCAGAAAAGTTTATTGCTCACGCAAACGTCAAAAAGTGAGGCGTTGTTTTTTCGTGGCAGCTGGATTGCTGATTACCCTGATGCGGAAAATTACCTGAGTGTGTTTTATGGAAAAAATCCTGCGCCTCCGAACTATACACGTTATAGTAATGCAGTGTATGATGCGTTGTACGAACGATCAACAAAAGAACCCAACGATTCTATCCGTTATAAACTTTACCAGGAAATGGATATGTTGCTCATGAGTAATCCGCCGGTTGTTCCGCTGTGGTACGATATGGTAATCCATCTTGTACAACCCAATGTGCAGAACTTTAAACCAAATGCATTGAACTGGCTGGAGCTGCGGAGAACGAAAATTGTGAATAGGCAATAAGTAATAGTCAATAAGCAACAGGCAATTGCTCATTGTCAATTGCCTGTTGCTTATTGATTAATTATCCCTTCTTCCTCATTTTATCTTTAAATACTTTTTCAAACTTTTCAAGTTTGGGTTTTATCACATAGTAGCAGTAAGGATTTGAGTTCTTATTGAGGTTGTAATAATTCTGGTGATAGTTTTCAGCTTCGCTGTAATTTTTGTAAGGCTCAATTGTGGTAACAATCGGGTTGCTGAATGCGCCGCTTTTATTCAACTCGGCTTTGTAATGCTCGGCTTTTTTCTTTTGTTCATTGTCATGATAAAACACCGCACTGCGGTATTGCGGCCCTACATCATTTCCCTGCCTGTTCAATGTTGTGGGATCATGCGTTTGCCAGAAAATTTCCAGCAGTTCATCAAAGCTTACTTTGTTGGGGTCAAAAATAATCTGCGCCACTTCTGCATGACCTGTATTTTTTTCTGAAACCTGCTCATACGTTGGGTTTATAACATGGCCGCCGCAATAACCACTGGTTACTTTCAATACACCTTCCACCTGTTGAAAAATGGCTTCCACACACCAGAAACAACCTGCACCAAAAGTGGCAGTATCTGTCGCTGCTTCGTTGCCCCCCTTACCTGCAGTAAAGGCAACTGATGATAAATTATCGCTCATAGTTTTATTATTCGGTTCGCTGGTAACACAGGAAAAAAATTGAAACGATCCTGTTACCGCCAGTATGTTCAAAAGAAATTTACTCCACATATCGTTCGCTTTTTTGCAACATGCAATTTACGTTCAAAATTGTGCCGTAGTTTTTAGGTTGATTGTCGCCAGGGCAACAATTTAAGGATTTTAAAACTGCTTTAACGTTTGTGTAGAACAGATACGACAAAAAACAAGCCGTAGCAGGAAATTATTTCAGGAAATTCTTTTCACCTGCTTTTACAGCCACTGCCAGATCGTTTTCTTTTGGCGGAATAGGGCAGTTATATCCTGTTGTATAGGCACAGTAGGGATTGTATGCCTTGTTGAAATCGATAATATAACTGTTGTTTACAATGTCAGAAATGTTCAGATCAATATATCTGCCGCCGCCGTAGGTTTCAAAGCCCGATGTGGCATCGGTAAACGGAATAAATAAATGGTCTTTGTATTCTTCATTTGCCATCAACGATTTTGATTGGTAAACCTGCAGCACAAGTGCAGTGTCATTTATAGTAAAACTAATAGTGCCATAGATCCTGTATTGTTGTTTCATGCTGCCGGATGTGCTCATCCAGAACCAGGGACTGTTTTCTTTCCGTTCAAATTTTGTAAGAATACAGTATTGTTTACTCACAGGATAAAAAGTCATTTTTCTTTTTTTTGCACCTGTCACCACTTCGTGTTCTTCCACATATTTTTTCTGGTAGGTTGTCAGTGAGTCGGTGTAAGAAGATTGTGCTTTGCCGGTAAAAGGAAATGCCAATAGCAACAAAAACCAAAATTTCATAACCAGTTCGTTTTGCACAATAATAACAACAAAACCAATAAATGCCATCGCAGCGTTACCTTTGCAGGCAATAAAAAGTGAATTTCTGTGATAAAGTTTTTTCCTGATTCGGCATTGGTGCAGCTGGAGTTTGACAAGGTGAAGGCCCTTTTGCATGAGCATTGCAAAACGGAATATGCCAAAGAAAAGGCACAGAATCTGCGCATCCATACCCGAAAAGAATACATTCAGCTGGAACTGCAGCAGAGTTATGAAATGCTGCTCATTATACAGCAGGGACAATATTTTCCCACGGATTATATCCTCAATTTATCCCGTGAGTTAAAATTGTTATCGATCCCCGGAGCCGTGCTTACGGAAGAACAGTTGATGCAGATACGCAAGCTGGCGGAAAATATGCAAAGCATTTTCCGGTGGTTTGACAGTGAAAGACGATTGGCTTATCCTGCATTAACACAAGTGATTGAAGGAACGTATTACGAAAAAGTGATCCTTGAATTAATTGATGATGTGCTTGATACCGGTGGTGTGGTGAAAGACGATGCCAGTGAAGAACTTAGCAATATCCGCATGAACCTGTACCGTAAACGGAATGAATTGAGGCGGGAGTTTGAAAAAGTGCTCAAGAAATTACAGAAGCAGGGTTACGTGGCAGACATTGAAGAATCATTTCTCAGCGGCAGAAGAGTGGTGGCATTGTATGCCGAGCAAAAACGCCAGGTAAAAGGCATCCTGCATGGCGAAAGTGAAAGCCGCCGTACCGTTTTTGTGGAACCCGAAGAAACCATTGAACTGAATAATGATATTTTCAGTTTAGAAAATGAGGAGAAGCGTGAAGTGTACCGCATTTTGCGTGAGCTTACACAACAACTTTCTGTTTACGCTTCTTTGCTCACAACCTATCATAAGATATTGGGTGAATATGATTTCATCAGGGCGAAAGCAAAACTGGGGGTTGACATGGAGGCCAATTACCCCATGCTTAGTGATAAGGCACAGATCAAATTGCGGGATGCATATCATCCGTTATTACTGCTTTACAATAAAAAAAATCAGAAGCCAACAATCCCAACGCATATTCACCTGGATGATAAGAACCGGATTCTTGTTATTTCAGGACCCAACGCCGGTGGTAAAACAGTTACTATGAAAACGGTAGGCTTAATGCAGCTGATGGTGCAAAGTGGTTTGCTGGTGCCGGTGCATCCTGAAAGTGAGTTCGGTATTTTTAAACAGATCATGATCCATATTGGCGATACGCAAAGTATCGAGTATGATCTGAGTACATACAGCAGTCATCTGCTGCACATGAAACACTTCATGGAAACAGCTAATGGTCGCACCTTGTTTTTTATTGATGAATTGGGCAGCGGTAGTGACCCCAATCTTGGCGGGGCATTTGCAGAAGTGATCATGCAGGAGCTGGTAAAGAAACATTCGCTGGGTATTGTAACCACGCACTATCTCAACTTAAAAGTAATGGCCAACCATACACCGGGTATCATTAACGGCGCCATGAGTTTTGATGAAAAAAGTTTGCAGCCTTTGTACAAACTCATTGTTGGTAAACCCGGCAGTTCCTACACATTTGCCATTGCAGAGCGTATTGGTTTAGATAAAAAACTGATTGAACGTGCAAGGGCTTTGGTGGATGAAGATCATTTCCGATTAGATAAATTACTGAACAGTGCAGAAAGTGATCTTCGCCAGATTGAAAAGAAAGAAAAGGAACTGCATCGCCTGCTGAAAGAGAATGAACGCTTGAAAAAAGAAATGGAGCAGGTGTTGAATAAAGAAAGGCATCAGCAACAGGTGGAAATCCTGAAACAGCAGAACAAGATTACCGAAGACCGCATTGCTTACCTGAAGGATATGGATCGCAAGCTTAAAGCTATTGTGCAGGAATGGAGGCGTAGCGATAACAAGACGGAAGTAATGAAACAGATCAACGCCCTGTTATTTGATCAAAAGCAAAAACAGGTAGCTGAGAAAAAAGACAAAAAGCTGAACGAAAAATTTAAAGAAGTGGGCGGTGAAATAAAGCCCGGTGTAAAAGTGAAGATGATGAAGAACCGGCAGGTGGGTATTGTAAAGGAGTTGAAGGGAAAGAACGCAGTGGTGCAGCTAGGGGCTATTCCTATTACAGTTAGTCTTACAGATTTGGTGGTGGTGGTAGATAAAGTGGAAGAAACTGAAACCAGGTAAGATTTTTTTTTACGCTGAAATCCTTTATGGGCGGCTATTTCAGCCGCCCATTGTTTTTCTTTTTTCTAAGAATTTGGGAGGAATAAGTTGTAAATGTATTTTTGCGCCGGAGAGATGGCAGAGCGGTCGAATGCGGCGGTCTTGAAAACCGTTGACTGTCACAGGTCCGGGGGTTCGAATCCCTCTCTCTCCGCACTTAACCAGCAACACGAAATGTGTTGCTGGTTTTTTTATGCCATAGCGTTAAAGGAGGGTTTCTTTGTTCCTGCAATATTGTTAACCGGTTTGTGATGCCACAGGATGTAGCTACCTGTTCCGTTTGAAGCAGCATGAGGGCTTTTACTTTTCCGCAAACCTTTGCAGGCGGAAATGTTTTAAAACATCCCGGTTTTTTATTTCCCGGAAGAGGTACTAACCTCAGATTTTCAGTATTTTGTCGGCCAATTGTTGATTATGAAGATTCAATTCTATCTGCGTTTTTTTACGCAGTATGGACAGAGCTTGTCTATAACCGGAAACTGCGATGCTTTAGGGAATAACGATCTTGCTGCTGCATTACCCATGCAATACCTTACAGATGAATTCTGGACAGTATCTGTTGAGCTGGGCAAAGACTTTGAAAACGATCTGCAATACAGTTATATTCTCAAAAACGAAAATGGTGAAGATGTGCAGGAGTGGGGTAATGATCGTTCTGTGGAGTTTATGAAACTGCAGGTTGATGAGTTAACACTCATTGATACCTGGAACCATGCCGGCGAATTTGAAAATGCATTTTTCACACAACCATTCAAAGAAGTGCTGCTTCCAAAATGCAAAGAAGCAAAAACACGATCATACAAAAACATCACCCATATATTTAAAGTAAAGGCACCACTGCTGAAGGCTGATGAAGTAATGTGTATTGCAGGAAGTAATCTTACATTAAAAAAATGGAGTAAAGAAGAGCCTGTATTGATGCACTGTGAAGGCGACTGGTGGACTGCAAGAATTGATCTTTCCAACGAAAGCTTTCCGGTAGCATATAAATATGGTGTGTACAATAAAAAGGAAAAAAGTTTTGTTGTTTTTGAAGCAGGAAACAACCGCATTTTGTATGATAGCTATGGGCGAAAGAAGATAACCATCCTGCACGATGGATTTGCTCAATTGCCAAATGATACCTGGAAAGGTGCAGGTGTGGCAATTCCGGTATTCAGTTTACGTACCGAAAAGAGTTTTGGTGTTGGTGAGTTTACAGATATTAAAGCGTTGGTTGATTGGGCGAAGAGTGTTGGTATGAAACTCATACAAATACTGCCCGTAAATGATACCACAGCAAATCATACCTGGACGGATTCTTATCCATATGCAGCTATTTCTGCATTTGCATTACATCCTGTATTTCTAAATCTTGAATCTGTTGCAGGTACGGCTGCACACCCGGTAATAAAATCACTCAAAAAGAAACAGGCGGAACTTAATGCATTGCCCGAAGTGGATTATGAGTCGGTAATGAAAGTAAAATGGGCGGCTGCTAAAGAGTTGTATCACGAACAAAAGAACGCCATGCATGAAGATGCTGTGTTCTTTGAGTTCTTTGAAATGAATCGTCATTGGTTAGTGCCTTATGCAGCATTCAGTTATCTGCGTGATAAATACAAAACACCCGATTTTTCACAATGGAAAGCACATAGCGTTTATGATGAGCACAGCATACAGCAGTTTGTTTCGCCCTCGCAAAAACATTATGATGAAGTAGCCATTTACTATTTTATCCAGTTTCATTTACATCTGCAGTTGCTAGATGCAGCCAACTATGCACATGCAAACGGCATCATTGTAAAAGGCGATATTCCCATTGGCATTTACCGTAACAGTTGCGATGCATGGATGGAACCGGAGCTGTACAACATGAGCATGCAGGCCGGGGCCCCGCCTGATGATTTTGCTGTGAAAGGGCAGAACTGGGGGTTCCCGACATATAACTGGCAACGTATGGCAGAGGATGGTTTTAAATGGTGGCGCCAGCGGTTTGAACAGATGAGCAATTATTTCGATGCCTTCCGTATTGATCATATTCTTGGGTTCTTCCGCATCTGGAGTATTCCCATGCATGCAGTAGAAGGCATCCTGGGATATTTTGTTCCGGCCTTACCTGTTCATATCAATGAATTTGCAAAAAACGGGTTGTGGTTCGACTATCAACGTTATTGCAAACCATTTATTAATGATGATGTGTTGCGTGAGTTAATGCATGGTGACACTGAAATACTCAAACCCTATCTTGAACCTATTGGCGACGGACAGTTTGCTTTAAAGGAAGAGTTTAATACACAGCGAAAAGTAGAAGCACACTTTGCAAAACAGGACGATAACGATGTAAATAATCGTATTAAGCACGGATTGTATGATTGCATCAGTAATGTTATTTTGTTTGAAGTGGAAGGAAGTCAGTCGCAACAGTTTCATTTCCGCATAAGTATGGGCTCCACTTCTTCATTCCGCTTTCTGGATGAAGACAAACGCCGAAAGCTGGATGACCTGTATGTAAATTATTTCTATCGCCGGCAGGATGATTTCTGGCGTAAAGAAGCAATGGCCAAACTTCCATACCTCAAACGTTCAACCAATATGCTG
Organism: uncultured Lacibacter sp.; assembly: GCF_946479605.1. The sequence continues at coordinate 295 of NZ_CAMLGT010000171.1, read as the reverse complement.
GTGTGTGGCGAAGATCTTGGTATGGTGCCGGAATGCGTACCAGATGTAATGAAGCAATTGGGTATGCTCAGTCTCGAAATTCAACGTATGCCAAAAGACCCGGCACGACAATTCTTTCACCCAAAAGATGCACCTTATATGAGTGTGGTTACACCAAGTACACACGATATGAGTACCATCAGGGGCTGGTGGGAAGAAAGCAAGGAGAAGACGCAACATTTCTATAATCAAATTTTGGGAGAACCGGGGACGGCTCCTTACTTCTGTGAGCCATGGATCAACAGGGCCATTATCT
>NZ_CAMLGT010000170.1 GCF_946479605.1 uncultured Lacibacter sp. | reverse complement strand
ATAGGCTGTAATGCGGGGCAGGTTATTTTCTTTGTAATAAATATCTTTTACCATGCTTCCGTCAATACCATCTTTGGGTGTATCAATGCCCAGGCAATTGGCCAGCAGGTTTAGCGAAGTATAGTTTTTATAATCGCCGAATTTCCATAACTGCATGGTATCAATCAGGTTTGTTTCCCATGGTTTTTTACCGCTGAACTGAAGAAAGGAAGGAAGTGGTAATTCGTTAATCAGCATTCGCCTGCTGATGTACGGAATATCAAATTCTTTAATATTATGACCGGCAAAGTGCATAGCCGGATTGGCTTTATAAAATTTATCAACCGCTTCGGTAAAGCGGGCTAACAATAGTTTTTCATCATCACCTGCATAAGATTTTAAACGAAAGCATTGGCGGTTGCCTTTATCGGTGTAAAAATAGCCGGTACTGATACAGATTATTTTCCCAAATTCAGCCTGAATACCGGCCCTTTGTGCATACATTTCAGCAGCCGAAAAATTTTCTGGCATGGTTTTGGAAATTTTGTCTGCCCAGAGAACTTTCCATAGTTCCGGCAGCTCTTCAAACGAGGCAAATTGTGGTACTGTTTCGATATCGAGTACCAGGATGTGATCGGGTTGAATGTGTTGCTGGTTAGCCATGAGCTAAAATAATTTTAAAAACTAAAAAATCAAACAGTATGTCGTATTCAAACTATCCTTCCGCAGCTCCTCAGGATAATCCACCCAGTGCTCCAAAAAACAGCAATCGTGGCCTTATCTATGGTTTATTAATTGCAGCTTTACTTGGTACTTGGGGATATATCATCTGGGACAAATCAAAAAGCAAAGAAGTAACTACACAGTTACAAGCTCAGCTGAGCACAAGTGACAGCAGCAAAACTGCTATCCAGGGCGAATATAATTCAGCATTGCAACGTCTGGACGAATTGACCAGCATGAATGCAAGCATGGATAGCCTGGTTAAAACAAAAGACAGCGAAATCGGCAACATGAAGAAGCGTATTCAAACGTTGCTGAACAAGCAGAACAAAACTGCTGCTGATCTTGCTGAAGCAAAACGTTTAATTAACGAACTCAATGAAAAAATCAGTGGTTATGTAGTGGAAGTTGAAACACTGCGTGGTGAAAACCTCCAGTTGAAAACTGACAAGCAGGAACTGACTGTTCAGAAAGAAGCATTACAGGTTCAGTACGATCAAACAAGTGCTGAAAAGAAAGTTGTAGAAGAAAAACTGGATGTTGCATCTACACTTAATGCATCAAGCATCAACATTGTAACAATTGATGAGCGCCGTAACGGTAAAGAAAAAGAAAAAGATGTAGCGAAGCGTGTTGATAAGATCCGTTTGTCATTCAACGTATTCAACCGTGTGGGTGAAGAAGGTACAAAGGATGTTTATGTAGTAATTACTGATCCTACTGGACAGGTGGTAAGCAACGAAGCTTTGGGTAGCGGTCGTTTTACAACAAGAGAAGAAGGTGAAAGAGTGTTTACAAAAATGACCAGCTTAACTTTCTCTGCAAATAAAAGTGTTCCTGTATCTATTGAATGGAAACCAGGTGCAAAATTTGTAGAAGGCGCTTACAAAGTTGAGATCTATAACAACGGTTTCAAAATTGGCGAAGGTTCAAAGACATTACGTAAAGGTGGCTTATTCAGCTAAGCATACATACATACACGTTGATGGTTTACAAAAGCGGTGGATTCTTCCACCGCTTTTTTTGGTCGGCACGGTTGAAAACCGTCAGATCATAAGTTTAACAGTGTCTGTCCATCCGAAGGATGACTGCACACCTATTTGATATGTTGTACGGTCACCTTTCAGGTGAACAGACAACAACTGTTGAAATGCTTAGCTGCGAAAGTTGAAAAATAGATAAGGTCAGACCTCCTTCTTTGGCGAAGGATCGAGGATAAAGTCTAAAATAATGCTCTCACACTTGCCCTGCCAGTATGAATCGCTTTTGCTTCACCGGGTTTCCTTCCTTCGTAAGTAAAGTTGATCTCCATATTATTGGCGAGTCTTTTTGTAAAATCAATATTCCACAAAAAGTTTTTACCGGGTAACAAGGCATCAAGCATAATAAATGCAACAGTGGAATTAGTGGCACCTGTAAAGGCAATATTGCTGAATTGGAATTTGCTGTTAATGGTACTGCTGGAAAGTACATTGTAGCGTATTTCCGTAATAATGGAATTGATGCTGGCTCGCTCCTTTTGCCCTTCCTGGTTTTGCTTATCCTCGTATTTGTAGTTGAGTGAGAAACGATATTTTGTACCGCTTTGAAAACTGATGGAGGGTTCGGTTACCCAATGTGCAAGATTGTAATTGCGGTTACCAAACTTAGGTGTTTCCAGTTTATTGTTGATTGTTTTGAACAATACGTTGGTTGAAAATTTCTTGCTCAGGTTCCAGCGTATACGTCCGGAAAGATCACGGAGTGTTCTTGTTTCAAGCCCGTAAGTAAGAATGGAACGGCCTACATTTTCAAGATGTGTGAAATCAACACCCCAAACACTGCTGGTACGGTTAAAAAACAAGGTATTGGTTAGTACTGAGCTTAATGAAATAAGACTGGTATCTTCTTTTGGTTTTGAAAAAGGATCGAGGTTGATGTTTTTATCAGAGATCTCTTTTTTGAAGATCTGCAAGCCAGATTGCATGGAGATGCGTGTCAGGAATTTCTTAAAACCTTTCGCCTGGTTAGGATCAATCAATGCTCTTGGGCTGAGGTTTACACTATAGTTGAACTGGTTGTAATTGGCCCGGATAAAATCAAGAGTGGGTGTAAACACACGAATGTATCTTTTCTGATCCTGGTACAAGGCCAGTTCAAACTCATTCAACTGCGGAATACCATCATTGTTATAATCATTCCATGCATATTCACCTTGCCCGGCAGGTACTTCCAGGAACGAATAATCACGGCGCTGCTCCTGACCACTTCCTGCTTCATACAAAATATTACCGGTTAGCATGCCCTTCCATTCATTAACAAAATATTCAGCTCGACCCAGCACAGTTCGTTCCGGCTTTTGTCCGGTTAATTGACTGTTGTAAACTTTTAATTCTCGTACAGTAGCATTTAAACGGAACTGGTGTTTTTCACTGCTCATCAGTTCAACATAGGCATTGTAGTTAAAGCTTCGGTCGGTTTGTTCCAATGCTTTACCTAACGGTAATTTATCTCTTCGTGTAAAAAAATTAACTCCCCATTTGTTAGCTGCTTCTTTTGAACGGAGATAAACTGTCCATGTGTCCCACATAAAAGTGAGTGGCGATAATGTATCGGTGATACGGTTGCGGCTTTCACTATGTTCTAAATAATACTGACCACCAATTTCTAATTGATCAAGCTTGGCAAAACGGCGTTTCAGATCAACTGTTGGGCGTAGAAAAAATCCTTTGTTGTTGCCGCTGTCCATTGATGAATAGTTGAGATTGCCAGTCCACGTCCATGCTTTGCTTTGCAAACTGTGTTGTATCACCTGCCGGAAACCTTTGAACAAAATTCCACGCTGGTAGTTTTGAATATTGTAGCTGAATTTGTGATTGCTTGTGCGCATCAATTCCAAGCCGGCCTGTACGATCTGTTCTTTTTCCTGCTGCAGAAAAACAGGAAGCCCCCACTCTCTTGTAAACTCAACCGGTCGCAAACGTTCTAATGCACGGAAACTTTGTTGCACATATTCGTAACTGGAGGTAAGCTTATACGTTAGTGGTTTTTTCGGATTGCCTTTAAACTGGTTGGCGTATTGCAATGCCACACGACCAGCCATGCCGTCGTCATTGCTTTTATCTTTCCGTGAAAGTGTGTTGATATCGAACCGGCTGATAGCAAGTTCTGATTTTACGAGAAACTGTTTACTCAATTGATAATCGGCACCCACCGTCATCATCTGTTGTGTACGTGGTGCCACCAGCCTTACAGCTGGTGCATAACGTCCCTGCCTGATTCCATTGACGGGTGCCACCCATTTAAACGATCGTCCATTTGTGCCCGCTTCTTCCAAAACATAATCTGCATTACCTATTCCAACATCGGTAAAAGATGCGCTGTACACATCCGGTTGATCAATGTTGGTGTACACTAATACGTCTGTATATAGAATTGAATTAACTGTAGTATCTATTTTCCTGTACACGATCTTGTTGGCAGCAAACGTATCTTTTACAACCGATGGATATAAGGCCGTTTCTACATTGTCGCCAATATCAAAGAGGAATTGTCGCTGCTCGGTTGTAAGAAATTGGTTGACGGAAGTATTCTTTGAATCGGCATTGGAAAAAGCGTTGACCCTTACCGTTAGCTTGGGGTTGATCTTTAATTCGTTTCCTGCAATCAGCTGCGAGTTCAGAAAATTCCGGTCGGCATATTCAAACTCCACTTGTATACGCCGGTCTTTGTTGATCATTCTTCGTGGGGTAAAGGTGATCTCAGCTGTATTGTAATTGATCACATAATCCTGATCTTCGCCACGCTGCATCAACTCTCCATCAATAAATACACGTTCTGTTCCTGCAAGCACAATAAAGAACAATTCACCATTCGGTCCCTGTAAACGATATGGTCCCTGGTTGCCTTCCTGTCCCTGGAAAATATGACGGTTGAATTTACCTTTTGCAATGGCACCTGATACAAGTGTTGTATTCTTCCCTTCTTTAAACACATTGCTTTCATTCTGGAACGAAATACCCTGCAAGCGTTTATAAAAATTAAGAAAGTATGCATCGTTACGCCTGATGTCAATATCACCAAGATTCAATTGCCAGCCTTTTTTCTTCAGTTGTATCCACACTCGGTCAAACTCATTTAACTGCTGGGTGTTTCCTTCAGCCTGCACAGGAATATTGTTATCTGTTAATGCAGCAGTCAGCATCATACTGTCGCCGATCATTCCGTTTATCTGCAGGTTGAGTACGCCATTTACAACAGCATCCTGGTTATTACCAAAGGAAATACCACGGCCGAAACTGCCATTGTAGTTTACGTTACCGAAATCAAACATGCCTTTACCAAAGCCATTTGTCTGATCAAGTTCAATAGGTGTTGTAAGGAAATTGTTTTTTACATCTTCATAATTCATCCGTTGCACATTGGCATTGAGCTTGTAAGGAAACACACGGTAAGTGATGGTAACAGAATCAATGGGTGGGGCCTGTACCCAAAACAGTTTTGCGTTGATTTCATCCACACGAAATGCATCAGCTGTAATGCCGGGTATTATTACAGACTTCGGTACAATGCTCAGGCTGTCGATTTTTACAGGACTTATTTTTGTGCTGATCTTTTTGGTACGTAGGTTCGATAACAAAGATGGCTGCTGGGCATTGGCCAGCAGCGCAACAAACAACAGCGTTATGGTGAGTACCAGGTTTCTGATAAAGCAGTGGTTTTCAGGATAAGAATGCGTAAAAATAGAATTTATTGTGTGAATAAGACCTCCGGCGTTTTTTAAAACCACGGAGGTCTGTCATTTTCACTAAAAAAGAAAAGACTTCCAAAAGGAAGTCTTTTCTTTTATCGCAAAGTTGAACAGTCACCTTTCAGGAGCAGTCAACTTATTTTGTTGCTGTTAAACTCGCCACTGCATATTCAGCATTCAAACGTGCAATGTTTGTCAGCGAAATTTCTTTTGGACAAACAGCTTCACAGGCACCGGTGTTGGTACAAGCACCGAAACCTTCTTTATCCATTTGCGCCACCATGTTGAGCACACGTGTTTTCTTTTCAGGTTCACCTTGTGGCAATTGGTTGAGGTGAGCCACTTTCGCACTCACAAACAACATAGCCGAAGAGTTTTTACAGGCGGCAACACATGCACCACAACCGATACAGGCTGCTGCTGCAAAGGCTGCATCAGCTTTTGCTTTATCAACAGGCAGTGCATTTGCATCCACAGCATTACCTGTGTTTACGCTGATGTAACCACCTGCCTGAATAATGCGGTCGAATGCTGTACGATCTACCATCAGATCCTTAATTACAGGAAATGAGTTGGCTCTCCATGGTTCAACAACAATGGTATCACCTTCGTTGAAAGCACGCATGTGTAACTGGCAGGTTGTGTTTGCTTCCCAGGGACCGTGCGGACGACCATTGATGTACATACTGCACATACCGCAAATACCTTCACGGCAATCATGATCGAAAGCAATCGGGTCTTTTCCTTCACCAATCAGCTCTTCGTTCAATACATCAAACATTTCGAGGAAACTCATTTCCTGCGAAATATTCTTTGCATCGTAGGTTTCAAATGCACCTTTATCGCTGCTGTTTTTCTGACGCCAAACTTTCAGTTTTACATTGATATTTTTATGTTCCATAAAATCAAAAGCGATTTTAAATTATTTATAAGAACGTTGACTCGGTTTCACCACTTCGTAGTTCAGATCTTCTTTGTGCAGCTGCCATTCATGGTCACCTTTCATTTCCCATGCAGCCACATACATATACTTATCATCATGGCGTAATGCTTCTCCATCTTCAGTCTGGTGTTCTTCACGGAAGTGACCACCACAACTTTCTTCACGGTTCAATGCATCAATGCACATCAATTCACCCAGTTCAATAAAGTCGGCCACACGGTTTGCCTTATCTAACTCAGGATTCATTTCGTTGATCTCACCGGGAATACGCACATCGCTCCAGAATTCATTCTTCAACTGCTGAATTTCTTTGATGGCCTGTTTCAACCCTTCTGCATTACGGGCCATACCACATTTATCCCACATGATCTTACCCAAACGCTTGTGGAAACTTTCAACGGTTTTTGTACCCTTGATGTTCATGAGCATGTGAATACGGTCACGTACTTTGCTTTCTGCGTCAGCAAATGCTGGATGATCTGTTGGTATTGCTTTTGTGCGGATCTCATCGGCGAGGTAGTTGCCGATTGTGTAAGGAATAACAAAGTATCCATCAGCTAAACCCTGCATCAACGCACTTGCACCCAAACGGTTTGCACCGTGGTCGCTGAAGTTTGCTTCGCCTAAAGAATATAAACCGGGAATATTTGTCATTAATTCATAATCAACCCATAAGCCGCCCATTGTATAGTGTACAGCAGGGTAAATACGCATCGGTTCTTCGTATGGGTTTTCGCCGGTAATTTTTGCATACATGTCGAAGAGGTTACCGTACTTTTCTTTCACCACATCCTTACCCATTTGTGTAATGGTTGCTGCATCGGCTTCAATACCACGCTTACCAGCTTCAATTTTTCCGTAACGTTGAATGGCTGCAGCAAAGTCGAGATAAACCGCTTGCTTACTTGTGCCCACACCGTAACCGGCATCGCAACGTTCTTTTGCTGCACGGCTTGCCACGTCACGGGGAACGAGGTTACCAAATGCAGGGTATCTTCTCTCTAAATAATAATCTCTTTCTTCTTCAGGAATATCAATCGACTTTCTGGTATCGCCTTGTTTCTTTGGTACCCAAATACGTCCGTCATTCCGAAGTGATTCACTCATCAATGTGAGTTTGCTCTGATGGTCGCCACTTACCGGGATACAGGTTGGGTGAATTTGTGTAAAGCAAGGGTTGGCAAACAAGGCTCCTAACTTATGCGCCTTCCATGCAGCAGTAACGTTACTGCCCATAGCGTTTGTAGAAAGATAGAAGACGTTGCCATAGCCACCTGTACATAACAGTACCGCATGGCCGAAATGGCGCTCCAGTTCACCTGTAATTAAATTGCGTGCAATAATACCACGGGCTTTGCCATCGATCATGACAATATCCAGCATTTCATGACGTGAATATTGAGTTACATTACCCAATGCGATCTGGCGCTCCAATGCCTGGTATGCACCTATCAATAACTGTTGGCCTGTTTGGCCTGCAGCATAGAATGTACGTTGTACCTGTGTTCCACCAAAAGAACGGTTGCTGAGCAAACCACCATATTCACGTGCAAAGGGAACACCTTGTGCAACGCATTGGTCAATAATATTTGCACTTACTTCTGCCAAACGGTGTACGTTGCCTTCACGTGCACGATAATCGCCACCTTTAATGGTATCATAAAACAAACGGTAAACAGAGTCACCATCGTTTTGATAGTTTTTAGCAGCGTTGATACCACCTTGCGCCGCAATGGAGTGTGCACGGCGTGGACTGTCCTGGAAACAAAATGTTTTCACTTTGTACCCAAGTTCGCCTAAAGAAGCTGCTGCTGATGCTCCGGCCAAACCAGTACCAATCACAATGATTTCAAGACTGCGTTTGTTGGCTGGGTTTACCAGTTTACAGGTATTTTTATAATTTACCCATTTAGTATCTAACGGACCGGCAGGAATTTTTGAATTGAGCATATCGTATCAAATTCGG
>NZ_CAMLGT010000169.1 GCF_946479605.1 uncultured Lacibacter sp. | reverse complement strand
ATGTCGAGTTTGAACCGCTTATTCGGTTGAAAGGAAGGATCATCTTTCATTACTTCCTGATGAACAGGTTGCCAGAAACCCCATGGTTTTACTGTTTTATAAAACGATTTTAACACAGCCATATCTGTTGGTGAAGCTGTGTACGTTCCAATGAAACAACCGGCAATAGAAATAAGAAACAAAACCGGCCAGATGTACAAAAACAACCCATCATATAGTTTCAAAAACACCAGTGCCGCAATAATACCACTTGCCATTCCCCATAAAAAACCATTTGCATTAAAGCGCCACCAATACCATTTAAACAGGTTTGCTGCGATATAACCGCCATACAACCCTCCAACAATCCACTGCAAAACACTGTTTACATCTTTTGCAAAAAAGCCCAGTACAACACCAATGGCTACGACTAACACACCAACGATGTAATTGACACGAATAATTTTCTTATTACCAGCAGATGGGTTGATGTATTTCAGGTACACATCATTTACAATATAAGCTTGTGCAGCATTGAGTGTGCCGGAAAAAGTACCCATAAATGCACCAAGCAAACCGGTAAGCACCAGGCCAAGAATACCCACCGGCAGAAAACTGTTTACAGCTGCCGGTAATATTTTTTCAAAATCGGTGCCGCCTGGTGAAGAAAGATTCAGTTGATTGTAATACAATAAAGCCAATACGGTTAAACCGATGATCATTGAATAACGGATCGGCAATAAAATGATGGACACAAAACCCGTCATTTTACTTGCTTCCTTGGGCGAGCGTGTCGATAATATTTTCTGCATATCATAATTTGGCGCAGGCCCGGCCAAACTTGCAAAAATGCCTTTGAACAACATCATCATAAAGAAAATACCAAACAGTCCATAACCATCATCAGCAATTTTCTTGTTGGCATCCGGTACAATTCCCGACCAATCAAGATCCAGTTTCCAGCCAAAGAACGGATTGAGCCACCCTTCCGGCAAATTCAATGCATTGCCGTTTTGATGCAGGTGTATCATGGCAATAACAGCAATGGAAATGCAAGCCACTGTCATAATCATATACTTGATGAAATCGCCGAGCACAATACTGTGCAAGCCACCAAGTATTGAATAGAACATAGCGAACAGCGTAAATACGATCCCATAAAAATGGGCAACATATTCCGGTGCGATATGGAAAGGGATGTACGCTTTCACCAGGTTCCATGGAACAAATATTTCTATAAACTTTCCAAGGCCAATAAAACCATACGCTAAAAATCCAAAGCAACCGATCAATGCAAAAATGACAACAACATTATGCGAACCTTTTACGCCTTTACCAGCTATACCAAAACGTGTGGCCAACCATTCTGCTCCTGTGTTGGCATTGGAACGCCGCAGCCATTTGGAAAGAAACATCATCATGAACACCTGGTTAAACACCGGCCACAACCACGGAATCCACATACTTTTTAAACCATACACAAAACACAACGCCACCATCCACATGGTGCCACTTATATCAAACATATCGCTGGCATCACTTAAACCAAGCATATACCAGGGAAGTTTTTTTCCTCCCATGAGGTAACTCTCCTTGTTTTCTTTGGCCTTCTTGCGCATGTAAAGTCCAATGAAAACCATTGTTGCCAGGTATGCAATCACAATGAAAATGTCGGGTAGTTGCAGCTTCATGAAGTACTTGAATTAATTGTACAGTTGTTTTGTTTTCAGTTTTTTCTCAAACAATAATTTCGGATTACGATAAAACTTCCTGAAGTCTTCAGCCGATCGCTGCCCGTTGTATGGTGCATAGTAATGCATTTTTTTTGTTGAAGGCATATACCCGTGATTACGCCAAACCAAAACATAGGAAAGGGAAAAGCCTTTTAACACAGGCCACAACGTGCCCGTCCACCAGGCATCGTCCGGTACAGATTCAAATCCTGTTTCTGCCAGGGCCGCCAGCTTATTCTTTGTTGCAGCAATTGCAGACAGCATAGAAAGTTTTGTTCGCATGGATTGTATGAATGCTGTTTTCTGCTCTTTTGCTTCATGCTGATATTGATCAAAACTCAGCACATCAACATAAGCATCACCGGGATAGCGCTCCAGAAATTCTGCTTCGCTGCTAAAGTTGGCTGTATTGTAAACATAAAGCAGGTGATGCAGTTTTTTTTTCTGACGTAAATAGTCCACTGTAAATATCCAGAGCTCTTTAAACTCATCGGTACTGTTTGTATTCCTGCACCACCAGAACCAGTTACCGGTTAATTCATGAAAAGGCCGGAATAATACGGGGATCATTTCACCCTTTTCGTTTTTTAAACTGTTCATAAACACAGCAACACGATCTAACCATGTCTTATAAAGCTCATGCTTGCTTCCGCCAGGTAGTATTGCTGTAACGGTTCCGTGTGTTGTATCCCAGGCCGAACCTCCAGTAAGCGGGTTGCGTAAATGCCAGCTGATTGTAATAACGGATCCCTGTTTATACCCTTGCTGTATGTATTGTTTCATTTTTGAAAACGAAACGTTGTCGAGATTTTTTGTTGAGTCGAGTTCAAGATGACCAATATCCCAACCATACATACCGGGATTATCGCCAGTAACCATTTTTATATCACTGTTACCGGCTGCATTTTTTCTACCTACCCCATAAGCCAATGCATCCTGGTGACCAAAAATAATCTGTTGCTGTTGCAAGGCATATAATTTCTGATACAACTTTTTTGTTGCAGCCGTTGCTGCCACATCGGAACACGATTGTGCGGTTGTATGTTTTAATGCTCCAAAAACGACTATCAGAAACAAGATGCCTATTCTGCAATTACACATCAATCAAACAGTTTTATAAAATCATCAGTTAATCATTCCCCGTTTAATAAAGCCCCAGATCATCTACATAAATCTGGCGGGGTAATCCGGCCGTTCCGCTAAACTCATTAAATATAATCTGTGTAATAGTTGCAGGATTACCAAAATTTACAAATGGCAACTCGTAATCAATCCACTCATTAATTTTTGTTACGGTAATTGTATACGTTGCTGTTGTGGATCCATTCATATAGATCCTTACTTTTTTATCGAGAAAACTCGCAGGAGCATACATTGAAAATTTAATTCCCTGGTATCCCGATGCACTCATACCTCCGGTTTTAACGAGACGCAGGTATGAAAATGATCCCTTAAAATCAATACGCAGCGAATTGGTTCCCCGTTTAACTGTATCGGTAATTGTTGCGTTGTAGGTTACGTTGGCAGAAGAAGGACTATACGTCCAGCCTGCAGTAAGTGCATTGGTAAACACTTCATACTTCAAACCATAACGCAAAGCAGATCTAACGGTGCCGCTTCCGGTTGTTACATAAATATAAGCGACCGTTACACCGGCTGGTACTGTTACTTTTATTTCTTCCTTTGTATTTGAAATAATGGTTGCATCAAGATCATCGAACTTAACACTGCTAACACCACCAAAATAACTTCCCTTGATGGTCACTTCCTGCCCCGAAGGGCCAGCTCCCGGATCAAATGAAGTGATAACCGGAGCAGGTTGCAATATTTTGAAATTATACGTTGCTGAACCATATTTTGTAGTAACGGTAATTGGATTATCGGCAGGCGCAGGTAATGTAGCAGGAATTTTTACAGTTACAGAAGTATCATCAGCATAAATCAACGAATCGGAAGCCAGCACAGAATTAAAATCTACTTTATAGGTAGTAGATAAATTCTTTCCTTTAATAATGATCCAATCGCCATAATTAACCGCAGTTTGATGAATACTGCGGTTGGTTAAATCGGTTACAGCATAAATTTCCGGTTGAGATTTATCTTCGCCCGTTTTTGCTTTTTTACAGGAAGATAACGAAAGTGATACAATCAAAACCAGGATGATAGCTGCTGTATTTGTTTGAGTGAATTTATTTTTCGTCATACAAAAAAATTAAATGCTTGTTGATGAAAGAAGTTTACCAGCCGGGATTGTTTCCGGTAATAGCTGAATTAGAATTTAATTCTGTTAAAGGAATTGGCAATAAAAGGTTACGCAGGCTTCTTACCTTCGATATATTATTTTGGCCTGCTGATATTTTATTCATCACCTGCAGATAAATTCCCCAGCGCATCAGATCAAAACGACGGACGCCTTCCAAAGAAAATTCTCTTGCACGTTCAGCAATCACAAAACTGCGGAACTGTTCACGGTTCATTCCGGCAGGTGCAGCAGTGGCAGACGCTCTGCTACGAACAGCATTGAGCTGTGTGTAAGCTTCAGTAGTTGGGCCATCATTTGCTTCATTCGCTGCCTCAGCATAAATCAATAAAACTTCTGCATAACGCATCAAAGGATAAAAAGCATCGCTGTTTGCAACAGTCGGGTCATTTACATCAGCATACTTAATTACATAAGCACGATTATCAGTAGTACCGTTATTTGCATAAGTAACACCTCCTACTACTTTGTAAAGCGCCTCCTGCCACGAAGGGTAATAATACCTTACACCGGTATTGGTGGAATAGTTATGCGAAATGCCATCGAGTACCCGTTTATCAGCATCTTCATAATCCATATAATGATTATTGGTTACCCAAACAGCCCCTCTTCCAAATGTTGAATAAGCAGAGAAATAAATACTGAGGTTGTTTACAAACTGCGTTCCTGCAAGTGATTGTAATTGCCACATATTTTCCTGCTTATTGCGTCCTGCTTTACTCCAAAGCTCTTTCCAGCTTGTAAACAATGAATATTCACCACTACTGATCACTTCCATTGCTTTGTCCCTCGCCAGTTCAAAATATAATTTACTGTCGAGCCCCTCTAAACCCGCAACAACATTTTTTGCATGCGTATAATACCCATTATCTGTTCCGCCACGCACAACTACATTGGCACTGGCCAAAGAGCCGGAAGCCATGGTGAGGTAAGTCTTCGCTAATAATCCTTTTGCTAAGCCACGTGTAGCATGGCCTGGCTCGCCTGCTTTTGCATGACCAGCCGGAAACAGCATTGTTTCAGCAAGCTTCAAATCATCAATAATTACTTTATACACTTCTTTTACTGAAGCTCGTGGCACATTTGCATTCGCATCTTCCGACAATGATTTTAAACGAACGGGTACACCGCCATACAATTGTACCAATTGAAAATAAGCCCATGCACGCAAGTAGTAAGCTTCACCTAAAATTCTTGTTTTAACTTCCGCATCAATACCTGTTTCAATTTGTGCAACATTCTCTAACACTGTATTTGCCCTTGCAATAATGGTGTAGCAACCAACCCATGGACCGTTAACACCCCAATAGCCTTGCGGATTACCTGCACCTGAAGTACCAAGAAACCAATCGACACCTGATACATGATCATCATCAAGCACCGTAAGATTCCACATCGGTTGCAGGTACAGGTCGTATGTGTACAATGCATTGTATACGCCGTTGATTGCAGTTTTTGCATCGCTCTCATTTTTATAAAAGTTTGAAGGCGACAGAAATGAGTAGGGCTTTTCTTCCAACGCTTTTTTACAGGATGTAGCATACAATGCAACACTTGTAATAATGAACAGTTGAAGTAATCGTTTATATGACAGCATAAATAAGATTTTCATGTGAAGCAATGTTAAAATCCGCAACGGAGAGTAAAGTTGAACGTTCTTGAATTGGGATAACCGCCAAGATCAACACCAAACAATGCAGGATTATCGCCGTAACTGTTTATTTCCGGATCGAAACCTGAATACTTCGTAAACGTATACAGGTTATTTACACCGGCAGACATACGGATAGAACTGATGCCTTTAATAATTGTTTTTGGAAGCGTATATCCAAGTGTAATATTCTTGATCCGTACAAAACTTCCATCTTCAATAAATCGTCTTGAAAAAAGCATGGTACGCCAAAACTGACGGATTGCTTTTGGCTCTGTAGCAGCAGCATTATCCTTGCCCTGCGCCCATGCGCCGGCCAGCATAGCATCGCTGATGTTTTTAGAGCTTCCGATATTACCATTGAACACATTGTTCATGTTTACAATATCATTACCCTGCACACCATTAATGAATATACTCAGGTCGAAATTCTTGTAGCTGAAATTATTGGTAAAGCCAAATGTGTAATCCGGGTTTACATTGCCGATGATGGTACGGTCGCTGATGGAGATGGAAGAAGGATCACTGTCCAGGTTTTTGTACTTAATCTCACCTACCATTCTACGGATGATCGCATCGGGCTGATTAGCATATACCAGCGAACTTCTTACCTCGGCTTCATTATCAAAATAACCATCTTCCACATAACCGTACAATGCACCAATTGGTTGACCGGCTATTTGAATAAACGGTGCATCACGGGTGGAAATATTACTTGCATATTGTTCTTTAACATCGCCACCAAGGCTGATTATTTTATTGCGGTTAAAGGAAATATTAAACAGCGATTTCCATTGGAAGGCAGCTTTCTTTACAATAACCCCTTCGAGAGAAACTTCAAGTCCTTTATTTTCCACCGAGCCTGAGTTACGCAACTGGCGCTGAAAGCCTGTTGAAGCAGGAGTTGTGATGTATTGTAACAAATTGTTTGTTCTTTTCAGATACACATCTGCATGCAATACCAAACGACTATTGAATAATCCCAGGTCAATACCCGTATTATAAGCACTGGTTGTTTCCCATTTTAATGCAGCATTTGCTGGTCCTGCATACACATCATCTGCAAGCCCTGTTTGTAAAGAGCCATTAAAAGGATAATTATAAACAGCCAGTTTTGAAAGTGATGCATACGACCCAATACCCTGGTTACCTGTTTGGCCGTAACTTAAACGAAAGATGAGGTTATTGATAACATTTGAACGTTGCAAAAAAGATTCGTTATGTATTTTCCAGGCAAAACCTGCTGACGGAAAACCTGCCCATTTATTGTTTTTACCAAACTTGCTCGATCCATCCTGGCGATAAGAAAGCGTAAGTAAATACTTGTCATCAAACCCATAATTTACACGGCCAAGAAACGAAACAAGCGTTGATTGATAGCGGTTGTTGATGATTGGCAATATCTGTTCAGCCGATTGAAGATTTTCATTCTTCAACAGATCATTCGGAAACGATTTTGCTTCTGCTCTTTTTGATTGCCCGTTGGTACGTTCAAAAGTAGATGCACCGGTAACATTAATACTATGTGCACCTTTCTTTTTGTTGTAGGTAAGAATGCTTTCAGATACAAGACTTGTCCATAAGTTATCCGACTTCAGCCCCCATCCTTTTACACTAAACCCTTCATACACACTTCGTGGATAATATTGATCTCTTGTATTAGAACCATAATTAAACCCAAGGTTCTGTCTCAGCTTAAAATCTTTAAACAACGTAAGTTCTGCATAGTTAGACGAAAATATATTTACGCCAGTCACTTTATTCAACACATCTCTTGAATAAATAACAGGGTTCGTAATAAAAAAGCCTTCGCCGCTTCCATCAAACTCTTCTTCTGTTCGAATAGTTGGGGGAAATGTGAGTGCAGAACGAATAACACCTGCACTTGCCGCATCCGATTTATCTGTGCCGGTTTTAACACCATTGGTGGTCGAGTTCGATACAGTGGTGCTGGTGCCGATACGGAACACTTTTGCAATATTCCGGTTCAGATTAAAACTTAACCCGATTTTTTGATACCCCGAATTAATGATAGTGCCTTCCTGGTTAAGATAGTTTAACGAAAGACTGTGACTGCCCGACTCCGATGCGCCGGAAACATTCACACCATACTGCTGAAACAATCCCCTTCTGAAAATAGCATCCTGCCAGTTTGTACGATCAGTCAGCAATGAATCCAGCTCAAGATTGGTATAGGGTAACGTGTAAGTTGTTCCATCATAAATATTCGAATTCTGGTAAGACAGATTTTGGTATTTCGCAAAATCATAAGGTTTCAACATGTTCAATCGTTTCGAAACTTCAGCAATACCGAAGTTTACAGAAAGCTCTACCCTGTCTTTTCCTGTTCGTCCTTTACGTGTAGTGATCAGTACAACGCCGTTAGCACCCCTCGATCCGTAAATAGCTGTAGCAGATGCATCTTTCAAAATATCGATCGATTCAATATCGTTCGGATTAAGAAACGATAACACGTTGATGGTTTGTTTTTCATCTTCACCAATGGAGGATGGCGTTGATCCGCTGTTGCTGTTGTTGAAAGGAACGCCATCAATTACATAAAGCGGCTCAGTACCACCAAGAAATGAATTGGAGCCACGTACACGAATACTGAGGCCGGCTCCGGGAGCGCCATCGTTTTGTGTTACGTTTACACCCGCAAGCTTACCTTGCATTGCCTGCAGAATATTGATGGGATTATCTCTTGTCAGGTCATCACGGTCAATTCGCTGAACAGCCCCTGTTACATCTGCTTTTCGCACAATGCCATAACCAATAACTACAACATCAGACAATGCTGT
>NZ_CAMLGT010000168.1 GCF_946479605.1 uncultured Lacibacter sp. | reverse complement strand
AAAAACCATACCTCCATAAAAACAATGCTGTACATATGATTTACTGTATGACAGCCCATGTGCTTTCAACGCATCATGATAACCTGCCAGTCGTTCGGATGTAATAGACAAAAACTCAGAACCGGCTAAGGCTGCAATGCGTTTAAACCCTTGCTTAATAAAATGCTCAGTTGCATCATAAGCTCCCCGGTAGTTATCAACTATTACCTGGTGCGTGTCAATGTCTTCATGCACTCTGTCAAACAGCACAATAGGCATTCCTCTTGCGTGTAATGCTTTGATATGAGCCAGGTCAGTTGTCTCGGTTGAAAGAGAAATGATGACGCCATCAACTGAACGGGAAGCAAGGAACTGAAGATCGATCACCTCACGTTCATACGATTCATGACTTTGCGATACAATAACATTATAACCCTTGTCGTACGCTATTGATTCAATCCCATTAATGACCTGCGAGAAAAAGGTATTGGCAATTTCGCACACCACCACACCAATAGAGCGGCTTCTCTTTTCCTTAAGACTTAACGCAATAGGGTTGGGTCTGTAATTGAGCTTTTCTGCACACTCCAATACCAGTTGTTTGGTTTCACCACTAATCTCGTGACTGTCACGCAGTGCCCTGGAAACAGTAGAAGTGGATAAGCCCAATGCTTTTGCAATATCTTTTATCGTTACAGCTTCAAATTTCATAAAGGCAATCTTGGCTGCTAAAGATAACTGATTAACAGTTGACTTGCACATCAGACACCCGAAGCTTATACATAACCTCTTGTTAATCATTAATTGAGCAATTGCAGACAGGGCAGGATGGTTATTAAAAAAATGGCATCGTTATCGGGAACGATTGCGTAAATAAAGCATTTCAAAGCGTGCGCTGTTCGTTAAAATCTGCATAGACTTGTTCTGCTGAAACGAACGGAATTGCTGTAATTTTTTATCGACGATTGTATTCCTCATTGCCAAAACTGTTAACAACTCAACTACTATAATCAATCCTTTTATTATCCAAATCTGGCTGTAAAGCTTTTGTTTGGGTCAATTCAATTTTAAAAAAGCGCAAGTATGAAACGATTGCTCTCCTTGTTTTTACTGCTCACGTGCACTGTTGCGGTATTTGCACAAACCCGTCAGATCAAAGGAAAGGTTTCTGATGAAACGGGTGCCCCGCTGGCAGGTGTAAACGTGTTGATCAGTGGCGGAAAAAACGGTGTACAAACCGATGCAAATGGTAACTTTTCCATTAACGCCCCAGGCACAGGTAGTGTAACTTTACAGATCAGCTTCAGTGGTTACAAAAGCATTACAGTTAAAGCCGATGAAAAAACGGAAGTAACTGTAAGCCTTGAAAAAGAAGTAACCGCTCTGGAAGATGTGGTGGTAATTGGTTACAACAGTATTAAACGAAAAGACCTTACTGGTACCGTTTCTTCCATTGGTGCTGCTGAATTGTCGAAGATTCCTGTTGCAAGTGCAGCTGAAGCTATTACAGGTCGTTTACCCGGTGTGCAGGTTACCACAACTGATGGTGCTCCCGGTGCAGAAATTGTTATTCGTGTGCGTGGTGGTGGTTCTGTTACACAGGATAACTCACCATTATATATTGTTGACGGTTTTCCGGTGAACAGTATTAATGATATTGCTCCTACAGATATTGCCAGCATCGACATCCTGAAAGATGCAGCCACTGCTGCCATTTATGGTGCACGTGGTGCAAACGGTGTTGTCATCATCACCACCAAATCAGCAAAGGCTGGTAAAACAACCATCACCTTTAATTCATTTGGTACAGCACGCACCTTACCACGCCAGCTTGAAGTGCTTTCGCCTTACGAATTTGTATTGGCAAATTACGAATATGCACGCATCCGCACACAGGCCGATGTTGATGCCTTCACTAAGTACTTTGGCGAGTATGATGATCTTGAATTATACAAATACCAGAAAGGAACTAACTGGCAGAAGGAACTGTTCGGAAAACCGGTTTACTCTCAACAGCATAACCTGAGCATTACCGGTGGTACAGCTAAAACAAAATTTGCACTTAGTGCAACCAACAATACCGACCAGGGTTTGATCCAGGGATCAGGTTACATGCGCAACTACCTCAACTTTAAATTAAATCACGAGGTGTCAAAAGCATTGCGCTTTGATTATGCTACACGTTTTGTACACACAAGAATTGATGGAGCCGGTTCATCGGGCTCATCCAGCTTCCGTATTGGTGATGCCATTACCACACGCCCGGTAAATGGTATTGCTGATATGATTGAACTTGACCCCACAGGAACGGATGATGATTATGAACAATTCCTGAAAAGCCTCATCAACCCCCAACAATTGATTGCACAGGATTACCGTAAGCGTACCAACTACACGCTGAACATGAATATTGCCGGTACATGGAAGATCATTGAAAGCCTTTCATACCGTTCTGAGTTTGGTCTTGATTTTGGTTTTGGCGATAACCGTCGTTACTGGGGTCCACTCACCGGCGAATCAAGAAATGTGGGTGGTAATCTTCCATTAGGAGAAATCACCAATTCAAACTCCCGCAGCTTACGCTGGACAAACACACTCAACTTTAAAAAATATATTGGCAAGCACGATTTCACCTTTCTTGCAGGCCAGGAAATAAATATACTTGGTGTAGGTTTTTCTGAATACAACCGAGCTAAATTCTTTGTTGCAAACACAACGCCTGAAAGGATGTTTGCAAACATGACACTTGGTACGCAAGACAGGCATACCACAACTGTTTTTGCCGGTGAAAAAATTGCATCCTTCTTTGGACAGATCATTTACCAGTACGACTCACGTTACATGCTTACCTTAACTGCCCGTGCCGATGGATCAACCAAGTTTGCACCAGGCAACCAATGGGGTTTCTTCCCTGCTGCAGCCTTTGCATGGCGTGTATCAAACGAAGAGTTCATGAAAGATGTTCGTTTTATAAATGATCTGAAAATGCGTGTGAGCTATGGTGAAGCTGGTAACAACCGTATCAGCAATGATCTGTGGCGTGTACAGTTTGCCCCAACAGATTTTCGCCCTATTGGTTTTGGTGATGTGGCACAACCTTACTATGGTTACAGATCAAACCTGTTGCCAAACCCTGCTATTAAATGGGAAACAACCATTACACGTAATGCAGGTATTGATTTTACATTGTTCAAGCAACGTTTGTCTGGTTCGTTTGATGTGTACTGGAACACAACAAAGGATCTGCTTGTTGAATCAGATATTCCACAGATCACAGGTTTCTCAAAGCAACTTCAGAATGTTGGTCAAACATCCAACAGAGGTATTGAGTTAGGCTTAACCGGAACTATTCTGCAACGTAAGAACGTTCAGTTGTCGGCTTCCTTTAACATCGGTTTAAACAAATCAAAAATTGATAAACTGGATGGTGTTTTGGAAAAACCATTCATGTCGAACTGGGCTGGTACCGATTTGAAAACACAAGACGATTACCGTGTGTATGTTGGTCAAACGATTGGGTTGATGTATGGTTATGTAACTGATGGTATGTACACGTCAAATGATTTTGAATCGTACAACCCCATTACAAGAACCTACACGTTAAAGCAAGGTGTTCCTAATATTGGTTCTTTCCTTGGTGGTATCAGCGTACGTCCGGGTGTAATGAAATTAAAAGATCTTAACGGCGATGGTACAATCACAGCTGCAGACCGCCAGATAATTGGCAGGGCTTTACCAAAATATACAGGTGGTTTTGGATTAAATGCTGTTATAAAAGATTTCGATATCAGTGCATTTTTCAACTTTGTAGTTGGTAACGATATTTATAATACCGGCCGCATTTCTTATAACCAGTTTTACCGCACCAGTTATGGCAATATGCTCAACACTGTAAATTCAGCCAGCAGATACAAGTACATTGACAATGCAGGTAACCTGGTTACCGATCTTACTGAGTTAAGCAAATTGAATGCAAATGCTACCATGTGGTCGCCGTTCTCATTTGGTACAGCTGTGCCTGTGTTTCATTCATGGGCTGTAGAAGATGGTTCTTTCCTTCGCCTCAACAACCTTACTGTGGGATATTCACTGCCTAAAAATGTTATTTCACGCATGCGTATGACAAAACTGAGAGTGTATGCCACTGTGTATAATGCATTCCTGTGGACAAAATACTCAGGTTACGATCCTGAAGTAAGTTCAACAAGAAGCGACGGTTATTCACAGTTAACCCCCGGTGTTGACTACTCTTCCTATCCAAAGAGCCGCAACTTTACAGTGGGCGTAAACGTAACATTCTAAAAAGGTTCAACTCATTCAAAAGCGATCGTTATGAAAAAAATATATTTTGCTTTTATTCTTCTTGCAATGGCTGCAGCATTGCCTTCCTGCAAGAAATTTTTAGTGGCCGATTCGCCTTCCAACTTCGATCCCGAATTTGTGTTTGGCAGCGAATCTGATGCAAAAAAATCGGTAAACAGTATTTATGCCCTGTTTAACCAGGATGCTTATACATCACGTTTATCAAACAACTTTGCCGGCAACAGCGATATTGAAGTGGGCGGTGTATCTGCATCACCTGATAATTCACGCCGTGATATCTGGTCGTTTGAAGCCACACCTGCCAATGCTGATCTTCTTACTGTATGGAACAACGGTTACAATGCCATCAACCGTGCAAACGAATGTGAAAAAGGTTTGATGGAAGTATCACTCGTTAAAGATCCCACCAACAAAGTGTACAATAACCTGCTGGGCGAAGCAAGAGCATTGCGGGCTTTATGGGCTTATTGGTTAATGAATCATTGGGGCGATATTCCGTTTAAAACAACACCATCACGTGCAGGCGATAATTTTTACCTGCCCAGAATGAGTCGTGACAGTGTTCTCAGTTTTCTTATTGACAACCTCATTGAAGTTGAACCAAAAATGTCGTGGGCCGAAGAACTTGATTTTGGCATTGAACGTATTAACCGTGAGTTTGTAATTGGCTTAATTGCCCGTTTATCGTTAATGCGTGGTGGCTACTGGCTGCACCCCGATATGACCATGAAACGCAAGGATGATTACATCAAGTACTATGAACTGGCAAATACATACAGCAAGAAGCTGATGGATCTGAAACCACGTTCACTTCCTGAATATGCAACTGTAT
The DNA here is from genome assembly GCF_946479605.1 of uncultured Lacibacter sp. The sequence goes on along the minus strand of NZ_CAMLGT010000168.1, from coordinate 3,377 downwards.
TTGAAAACGTAAACAAATACATTAAACCACTTAACAGCGATGTGTTGTATGAAGTGGCATTTCATCCCGGCTTTGGCGATGTGGGCTGGAACCATGGTATAAGAGTAGATGCAGGTACACACTCGTATGGTTCTGGTTCTAACTATTTATCACTCCCCATTTCTTATTATCACTCGTTTGATACATTGGACAAACGCTTACCGGTTACCTGCTATATCATTTCGTATGATAAAGATCTTATACAACAGCCCACTGGTACAGGATCAATTGCACCCGGCAAGTGGAACCGGATGTTAGTACCCGTAACACTGGGTGCTGCTTCTGCCAAAGGAACAGGTATTAACTGGCCGTTGATGCGTTATGCCGACATACTGCTGATGTTTGCAGAAAGTGAAAATGAAATAAACGGCCCCACTGCAGCTGCACAGGAAGCATTACGCAAAGTGCGCCAGCGTGCATTCCCAAGTAATGTATGGGCAGAAAAAGTTGATGCTTACATCGCATCAGTATCGGGCAGCAAACAGGCTTTCTTTAATGCAATTGTGAATGAACGTGCATGGGAGTTTGGTGGCGAATGTTTACGCAAGTATGATCTTGCCCGCTGGAATTTGTACGGCAAAAAAATTGCTGAAACAAAAAGCATATTAACCCAAATGGGTATTGATGGAATGAACGGAACAGGCACTTATGCAAACCTGCCCGACTACATGTATTACAAACGTGATTCAACAGATAAAAATCTCAAGATCGTTTGGTATAACAAGCATACAAAACCAGCTGTTGCACCACCGTTGATGAACTCTCCCAGCGTAGGCGATAACCCCAATGGTTATATCCGTATTGCATGGACAAGAAGCATGTTCAATACAACCACCAATGGTCCGGCTGATTTCATTCTCCGTACATGGAGAGGATATAAAGATGATAGCGGTACAGAATCTGTTCGGTATATTCTTCCGTTACACAACTCAGTTATATCAAGCAGCCTTGGTGTATTGCAAAATCAATATGGTTATTAATAAAAACTGATTGGCCATTATTAAAAAAACAGCAATGAAGAAATTACTTTTTATATCACTGGCAGTAACACTTGTAGTTCTGGCCTGTAAAAAAATTGATGATCCGGGTGAAGCTCCCCGTTTGTTCCGCCCTGCTATTAAAGACGCTTTGGAATCAAATGGCAACTGGATCAAGGCGTCCTGGCAAGCTGTATCTGGTTCTGCCTCATACACTGCCGAAATAAGTACGGATAGTTTTAAAACTGTAGCAGCCACAGTAAAGGTTGATACAAATGTTCACCTGTTTGAAAATCTTTACTGGGAAAAAGTATACCAGGTGAGAGTGAGAGCAAATGCGGCTGATACCGCAAAGAATTCAAAATTTGCAAGCCTGGGTGAAATTAAAACTGCACGCTTCCCTACTATATTAAATGTACCTGAATTAAGTGATGTAAACGACAACTCAGTGAAAGTGAGCTGGACCAATAGCGGCGCAGCAGTAACAGAAGTGAAAATATTAAAAGCTTCAGACAGCTCTGTTGTAAAAACAGCTGCTTTAACAGCGCAGGATATAACAAATGCCTACAAAATAGTTTCCGGTTTAAGTGGCGCTACTCCTTACATTATTTTCCTTTACAGTGGTACTACAGTTCGTGGCTGGGCCAATTTTACAACAAAAGCTCCTTTAACCGGCGACTTGATTGATCTGCGTGGCATCACAGGTGTACCAACCGTTCTTATGGATACAATTCCTGATGTGGCTTCCGGCAGTATCATTATTCTTAAAAGAGGTGAGCGGTATAATATTTCCACCACCGTAAATCTCAATAAAACACTCACGTTTATTGCAGGTGATGATCTGTTGAACCCAACCAAGCCTTTGATCTATTTCACATCCAACTTCAACGTTACTTCAGGAAGTAATATTGATTCTATAACGTTTAATGGCCTGCATCTGCAAAGTGATAATTTCACTTCCCGATATGTTTTCAACATTAATACAGCATGCAATATTGGTAAGATTAAGTTTGAAAACTGCAATGCACGTGTTTTCAGAGGCGTGGTTCGTACACAAAGCCAGCCTGCAATTATTGGCACCCTGGAAATGAATAATTGTATCGCCGACAGTATCAGAGATTATGGCATTTTCAATATTGACGTGGCTACAAGCCGTGCCGATAACATTAAAATGACCAATACCACTGTTTACAATGCACAAAAAGTTATCAGCAGCCGTAACAACTCTGTTTCTGTGCTGGTTGAAAACTGTACGTTTAATCAGGCACCAAATGGTGGTGGTGGAGCTTATTATATTGACTACAGCACTTCCGGAACCAATAATGTAACAGACGGCATTACTGTTAACAATTGCATATTTGGTATTGGCTGGGATAATGCCGGCAACCTTACGGTTCGTGATGTAAGGGCAAATGCTGCCACAATCGTTAATTCCAGCAACAACTATAGAACATCAGATCATCTTTCTGCTGGTAATGATTTACCGAACCTGACTGTATTAGCAATATCAGCTGCTCAACTGTGGGAAAATCCCGTTGCTGGTAATTTCAAAATCATCAATAATTCTTTTACAGGACGAAATACATCTGGCGATCCACGCTGGAGGCCTTAAATTAAAAAACGCCGCAACAAATGTTGCGGCTTTTTTCCCAAAACCTGTTGTTAACGAGAAGCTGCTGCAAAAAATATTGCAATGGATTTCTATTGAAATGCTTTGCGTAATTGATTAAACAAACAGGATGAAACAGAACAAGTTTATGACTGCACTCGGAGCCGTATTTGCATGCGCTTCCTTTTATGCTTGTGCCCAACAGAAACAAATTACAACTGAAACAGAAACAAGAGCCATCGCTTTCCCCGGTGCTGAGGGCTTTGGTAAATACACAACCGGTGGCCGTGGTGGTAAAGTAATGATCGTTACCAATCTCAATGATAAAGGCCCCGGAAGTTTACGTGAAGCAGTGGAAGCAAAAGGCAAACGCATTGTTGTGTTCGCCATATCAGGAACCATTCATCTCGAAAGTAAATTATTTATTAAAGGCGATATAACCATTGCCGGGCAAACAGCTCCGGGTGATGGAATTTGCATTGCCGATCATCCGGTAAGTGTAGCTGGTGATAATGTCATCATCCGATACATACGTATTCGTATGGGCGATAAATACCAGCGACAAAAAGGAATGGTAGACGGAAGTGGTGGCGATGATGCATTTGGTGCATCGGGCCGCAAACATCTTATCATCGATCATTGTTCGTTCAGCTGGAGTACCGATGAAGTATGTTCGGTTTACAAAGGTGACAGTACCACATTACAGTGGAATATCATTACTGAACCACTCAACTATTCTTATCATTTTGAAA
>NZ_CAMLGT010000167.1 GCF_946479605.1 uncultured Lacibacter sp. | reverse complement strand
AGTGGGGCAGCCAGATCCGCAGCTATGTATTCCATCCCTACAAGATGATCAAAGATCACCGTACCGATTATGAAGTAGGTAACGTGGGCCCTGTGATGGATGGTGAACTCGATGGATTTATCAAAGCTTATCTCATGAGCGAAAAAGATGCAGAATCAAATTAAAACTGACTGTTCTATACAAATACCCTCACTATGTGAGGGTATTTTTTTGTGCAAACGGAAGCGCAAAGCATATAACGGATAGTTTGTACCTTGCGCCCATCTCAAACCTGCCAAAAGACAGGATCGTAAAAAAGCAAAACTTGTAAGTATGAATCTTGGTTATTTCAGTTATCCATTACCGGCCAATGAACCTGTATTAAATTACGCCCCCGGTTCTGCCGAAAAAAAACGTTTAAAAGAAGTATTGGCTGAATTAAAAAGTACGGAAGTGGATGTGCCCATGTACATCGGCGGAAAAGAAGTCCGTACCAATAAAAAATATAAATTAACTGCTCCTCATGAACACAGGCATGTGCTGGGTTATTACCACGAAGGCGAAGAGAAACATGTGCAGCAGGCAATTGATGCGGCATTAAACGCAAAAGAAGCATGGGCCAATATGAGTTGGGAAAACCGTGCAAATATTTTTTTACGTGCAGCTGATCTCATTGCAACAAAGTACCGTCCATACATGAATGGTACAACCATGCTCGGCCAAAGCAAGAATGCGTTCCAGGCAGAGATTGACGCTGCTTGTGAGATCATCGATTTCCTGAAGTTCAATGTTCATTTCTTAAGTGAGATCTATCGTCAGCAGCCCATCAGCGGTTCGGGTATGCATAACCGTATGGAGTATCGTCCGCTCGAAGGTTTTGTACTGGCAGTAACGCCGTTCAACTTTACTGCCATTGGTGGTAACCTGCCAACAAGTGCTGCGATGTGTGGGAATGTGGTGATCTGGAAACCGGCGCATACACAGATCTACAGTGCACAAATGTTCATGAAAATTTTAAAAGAAGCAGGCTTACCCGATGGTGTCATCAACCTCATTTATGTGGATGGCCCAACGGTAGGTAAAGTTTGTTTTACACATAAAGAATTTGCAGGTGTACACTTCACCGGTTCAACAGGCGTGTTCAACAACATGTGGGAAACCATTGGTAAGAACATGAGCATGTATCGTTCTTATCCACGTATTGTGGGCGAAACAGGTGGTAAAGATTTTGTGATGGTGCACAAGAGTGCCGATGCAGATGTAGTGGCAACTGCTTTGTTACGTGGTGCGTTTGAATACCAGGGACAAAAATGTTCGGCAGCATCACGTGCTTATCTGCCATCAAACATTGCAGAAAAAGTAAAGAAGAAACTCGTGGCTGGTGTCAACAGTTTTAAAGTAGGTACAGTGGAAGACTTTACCAATTTTGTGAATGCGGTGATTGATGAGAAGAGTTTCGATAAGATCAAGTCATACATCGATGGCGCAAAACGTTCAAAGAAAGCAAGCATCTTGGTAGGTGGCGAATGCAATAAAAAAGAAGGATACTTTATTCAGCCAACAGTTATTGAAACAACTGATCCGAAATACACAACCATGTGCGAAGAAATTTTCGGGCCTGTATTAACGATCTATGTGTATCCTGCCAATGAGTATGAAAAAACATTGGAACTGGTTGATTCAACTTCACCTTATGCATTAACAGGATCCATCATTGCACAGGATCGTTATGCAGTTGAACTGGCTACTGCTAAATTGCGCAACAGTGCAGGTAACTTCTACATCAACGATAAACCAACAGGTGCAGTGGTTGGTCAGCAACCCTTTGGTGGTGCACGTGCAAGTGGTACCAACGATAAAGCAGGTTCTATTCTTAATCTTTATCGCTGGTTAAGTGCACGCACCATTAAAGAAACATTCAACCCGCCAACAGATTACCGTTATCCGTTTCTTTCAGAAGAATAAATAATCAGGCAAAATAAATTTGCAGAAGCCGCCCGTGAGGGCGGCTTTTTTAATTTGATACAGATGCTTATAAAAGCCTGAACAATTGTTTTGGCACGGTTTTTTAAAGGGTAGGTTTGTCTTCGCCGGCGATATTGTTCATTAAAATCAATTACAATGAAAGCATTATTTATTTCAGGGGCATTATTACTTGCGGCCGGATTTAGCCATGCACAGCATAGCAATATACATGTTGGATTGAAAGGCGGTTTGAACGTATCAACTATTGCAAGTTCACCCAACGCAGGGTATGAAGCCAAGGCTGGTTTTCATGCAGGCGGGTTAGCACATATACACCTTAGTAAATCATGGGCTTTGCAACCGGAAGTATCCTATTCGGGACAAGGTGCACAAACCAGTAATTCAAAAACAAGGCTGCATTATGTAAATGTGCCGGTGCAATTGCAATATATGTTCGACCGTGGTTTCCGTATTCATACAGGACCACAGGTGGGGATACTTGCCGGTGCAAACATGCAGCAAGGCGATACAAAAGTGGATGTGAAAAATTCATTCAAACCTGTTGACATGGGTTGGACAGTTGGTGCAAGTTTTGTTGGCGAATCAGGCCTTGGTGTTGATGCACGATATAATTACGGATTTACAAATATCAACGATGCCAGTTCTGTAAACCTGTATAACAGGAACATTCAGGTTGGACTGTTCTACGTATTCAAACATAAATATTAGCAGAGGTAAAAGTGAGGTTTAAAGAGCTGTACATTTCGGTACAGCTCTTTTTCTTTGAATAAAAGATTGTGTGATGTATTACTGACTTAGTTTAGTCCGAAGTGAGTATTTTTATGAAAATTTAAGCGAGTGAAGACGATCTTATCAAACGAACAACTGCAACTTACTATACAACGCCTCAGCCACCAGTTGATCGAAAACCATTACCCGTTTACTGAAACGGTGATTGTTGGTTTACAGCCCAGGGGTATTTTACTGGCCGATAAAATTGTAAATACCATCAGGACCAACTATCCTGATATAAAACTCCATTACGGAAAGCTCGATATTACTTTTTATCGTGATGATGCGCACAAGGAATTGCATGTTGCCAATCAAACAACCATTGACTTCGATATCGAAAATAAAAATGTCATTCTCATTGACGATGTATTGTACACCGGCCGCACCATCCGTGCTGCTATGGATGCATTGGTCGATTTCGGCCGCCCGGCAAAAGTGGAATTACTCGTATTAGTCGATCGCCGCTTCAACCGCCAGCTTCCCATCCAGCCCGATTATACAGGAAAGGCAATTGATTCCATCCTCAGCCAAAAGGTAACAGTTGATTGGGAAAAACCGGAAGTTGTGTTGCTATAAAAGCATAAATTCCAAAAAGAAAAATCCAAAACCCAAAGTAAGACAGCAGCTGTACCAAATCGATTGAACATGTTTAATCAAAAAACACCTGCTTATGTCTGCCGAACTGGAAGAAAGAACTTATCATTTTGCCAACGATGTAAGAAATTTTTGCAGAAAGCTAACCTGGGATGTAATTAACCTGGAAGACATTAAACAGCTGGTTCGTTCCAGCGGTTCTGTTGGGGCCAATTATATAGAAGCGAATGAAAATCTTGGCCCTGCAGATTTACGTATGCGGATACGGATTTCAAGAAAAGAATCGAAAGAATCTGTTCGCTGGTTAAGGTTGTTGCATATTGAGAGTAAAAAAGCGGAATTAGAGCCCGAAAGAATGAGGCTGATTGATGAAGCGGAACAGCTCAGGAAAATATTCTCAGCCATCTTGAAAAAGCTAGACGGAAAATAATAAGAGTCCAGCGTTAGTTTCTGGCTTTTCTCATTTGAATGTTGTTTTCCCTTGGATTTTGGGTTTTCACATTTTGCTTTGGATTTTGTCTTTTGGATTTTGGGATTTGATCTTTGGATTTTGCCTTTTGGTTTTCAATTTTGGGTTTTCGTTCCTGAACCTTAGCTTTGCTTTTTAATGCAACTATCCACTCGACATCTGCTCGGCATTAAAGATCTCACGGCACAGGATATCCAGCTCATCCTCGATACAGCCGCTCAATTCAAAGAAGTTTTACAACGACCCATTAAGAAAGTTCCTTCGTTGCGTGATGTAACGATTGTAAACCTTTTTTACGAGAACTCAACCCGTACACGTATTTCCTTTGAACTGGCAGAGAAAAGACTCAGTGCCGATACCATCAATTTCACCGCATCAGGTTCATCGGCTGCAAAAGGCGAAACCCTCCTCGATACGGTGAATAATATCCTCAGCATGAAGGTTGATCTGGTGGTGATGCGACACAGCGCCAGTGGAGCACCGCATTTTCTCGCCAAACATATTCCGGCAGCTATTGTAAATGCAGGTGATGGCATCAACGAACATCCTACACAGGCATTGCTTGATGCATTTTCTATAAGAGAAAAATTAGGCACACTGGAAGGAAAGAAGATCGCTATCCTTGGCGATATCATGCACAGCCGTGTGGCACTCAGCAATATTTACCTGTTGAAGAAAATGGGGGCAGAAGTAACCGTTGCAGGTCCGCCCACACTCATCCCAAAATATTTACAACAGGCTTTTGGTGTAAACGTTTCTTACAACATTGAAGAAACATTGAAGTGGTGCGATGTGGCCAATGTGCTGCGTATCCAACTCGAACGCCAGAACCAGCCCTTGTTCTCTTCTTTGCGTGAATACAATTTAGCGTATGGTATTAACCGTAAGCTGCTCGATTCATTGAATAAAGAAATTGTCATCATGCATCCCGGCCCCATCAACCGTGGTGTGGAACTGGATAGCGATGTAGCCGATAGTAAGCAATCCATCATTTTACAACAGGTGGAGAATGGCGTGGCAGTGCGTATGGCTGCATTGTATTTACTGGCAGGCAAACGATCTGAAAACTAACTGACATGATCCGTGCAATCCTGCTCCTGCTGTTTTCCAACATCTTCATGACCATTGCGTGGTATGGGCATTTGCGGCAGCAGAATGTGCCGTTGTGGAAAGTGGTACTCATCAGCTGGGGAATTGCTTTTTTTGAATACTGTTTGATGGTGCCCGCCAACCGCATCGGTTACCAGAGCGGCGTTAATGCGTTTCAGCTAAAGATGATACAGGAAGTAATTACACTCGTAGTGTTTGGCGTGTTTGCAGTCATGTACCTGAAAGAACCCTTTCACTGGAAATATATTGTGAGTTTTCTGTTCCTGCTGGGAGCAGTGTACTTTATGTTTAAGAAATAAAGGTTTCGCTCAGGCTTCTTCAAATCCTTCTTCGTAGTTGCCAACAATGTATTCATCCGAATCGTTCTGGCTGAATTCATTCACCTCTTTTAAACTGAAACTATCCATTCCGGTTGTTTGTTTCCATTCGCCATGCTCAAGCCATAACACCTGTGCAGGTATTCCAAAACGTTGTTGAAATTCCTGTTCAAGATCGGCAACAATTTCTGTGGGCTGTATATCAATGATGCCGTTCGTGTGTTCCGGTTTTACAGTTTTCAGCTGCACCTCATCCGGCAGTACATCATTTTCACAACATGCTTCAAACAGTTTATGCGGACAGTTATAGAACTCAAGTTTCAGGTATGGGTAGAAGTGAGAAAAAACAGTCTTGATTTCTTTCAGTGTTATTTCATCGTGTAGTTGAATATGCATACAATAATCTTTAATGTTAAAGGTATTCCTGTATCAGTTGGCCTTGTATGCCTGTAGTCAAAAAACGGGGTGATTGTTGTCAGAAAAAAATGTAAGGTATCAGTTGAAAGTTTCCTGTCATCCTGCTGTTGATTTTTTGTCATTCCAACGAAGGAGGAATCTGCTCAACTATTGCACCGCTGCCCAACAGATCCCTCGTACCTCGGGATGACAGCTATATTGATCTTTTGTGTTTATTCAATATCATCATTCAGAAACCGCCATTCAGGATTAAACGAATTGATCAGCTCTTCTTTCTTACTTCTTCGCCAGCTTTTCAACTCTTTCTCCCGTTCAATCGCATGTTCTATTTGGCCAAAGCGTTCATAGTAAATCAAAAAGTAAGCATTGTATTTTCCGGCAAAGCTGGTATGTGTAAAAGGCGAAGCGTTTTCTTTGTGTTGAAGAAGTCTTGTATAGAGATCGTTGGTAACGCCTACGTACAGAACAGTCTTGTTTTGATTTGTAGTGATGTACACGAAGTAGTTGTGTGTTCCGATAGGTTTCATGCAGTTGAAAATAATACAAAAGCTGAAATCTCCTGTCATCCCGACGTTAGGAGGGATCTGCTGAGCCATTTGTCATTCCAACGAAGGAGGAATCTGCTCAACTATTGCATCGCTGCCCAACAGATCCCTCGTACCTAGGGATGACAGCTAATCTGTACCGATGACGGCAATCGTCATCACCATACCAACTTCGCCACTCTTCCCTTACCGCCAGCTAAATAAACAGCCTTTCCTTTCTTTGCTTTCTGCACCACATGAAAACCGGTTGCAGAAATGTTCCGCCAGTTCATACCGCCATCCTCACTCACATCAACACCCGTTAAACCACAAGTGATGAGTTTTGATTTGGATAAGTATTCAATACAACTGCGATAACCAAAGGGTGGAGTAGTGGGGCTGATAAAACTCTTACCGGCATCTTTACTCAACACACAATTCCTTTCTGTTGATGTGGCATCATTAAAATCACCACCCACCACAGCAAATGTTTTTTTATCCCATACCGCTAAAGAATTGGCGCCGGTTGTTTCTTTTCCCTGTATGATGGGCAACACAATTTTATCATTGCGGATAAACAATCTTGAATACGTTCCACCTGTAATAAAAAACAATTCATTCTTACCAACAGCCTGAATATTGGTACCACTGCTGGCAAACATCGCTTCACCTTTTTCTGCAGCTGGGGCAACCCCCTCCGGCATGGCACGCCAGGTATTGCCACCATCAACAGTTACGGCCATAAAAATTTTTCCGTTGATCGGATCGCCGATGACCATACCACTTTCTTTACTGAAGAATTCCATCGCATCTAAAAACATACCCGCTCGTTTATCCTGGAAAACGATCTTCCACGTAATACCACCATCAGTTGTTTTTAAGATCACAGCCGGTGTATCAATACCCATAATGATGGCCGTATTGGCATCAAATGCTTCAATATCTCTGAAATCAGTTTTGGCGAAGCCATCCACCTTATTCCATTTGAATGTTGCACCACCATCAATCGATCGACCCACCATTCCATTGGCACCACTCACCCAAACAATATTGTCATTCACCACACTCAATCCACGAATGGAAGTTGTTTTACCGCTATCAAGCAGTTGAATGGTTTGCGCCGATACAGAACCGGCAACAATCAGAAAAGCGAAAAGAAAAAGTTGTTTCATATGTTCAAATGTACGTTAGCCAGGCAAAAATCAAACCGTAACAAAAAAACGCATGATGTTGCACAGAGTATGACAGTGTAAGTACAAGTGTCATTCACCACAGTAGCACAAATGCCCAATCAGGGAACATTCCGATTTCGGGCCGTCATTCGAAATCGGGGTCTTTTTTGGTTCTTTTTGGACAAGCAAAAAGAACAGAAACAAATCACACTCTTCCCAAACAACAAGCCAGACATTTCTCATAACCTTAATCGCTCAGGTAGTTTCGTACTTCATTCCCCGTACTTCTCACTAACACCAGTTCGCTTTCTCTCCATAATTTCCTACATTCGTCCCGATTGCAATAACTATGACCGAATACAATTATCTCCCCCTCGACGAACAGCAACTAACCTTCGATGAAGTGAAGAATTACCTGCAGTTCAAACAATTTGTTTCGATAACATTCCGTGCACACCATAAGATCGAAACATGCAGAAACTATCTTGATCAGAAAGTAGCCGAAAGCGATACGCCCTTCTACGGCATCAACACCGGTTTTGGTTTTCTGCAGAATGTGATCATTGCTGATGATCAGTTAGAACAACTGCAGAATAATCTGTTGATGAGCCATGCCTGCGGTATGGGCGAAGAAGTGCCGGAAGAAATTGTAAAGCTCATGCTCGCCTTAAAAATAAAATCATTGAGCTATGGTTACAGTGCTGTGCAGGTAGATACGGTGAAGCGGTTAATGGACATGCACAACAACAATGTGCTGCCCGTTATTTATCAGCAGGGATCATTGGGCGCAAGTGGTGATCTTGCTCCACTCAGTCATTTGAGTTTGCCATTAATTGGTATGGGCGAAGTCAACTATCAAGGAATAAGGTACAAGGCACAGGAAGTACTCAACAAACTCAACTGGCAACCGATCGCTTTAAAAAGCAAAGAAGGCCTGGCACTCATCAACGGAACACAATTCATGAGTGCCTATGGCATGTACTGTTTGGTACAGGCCGAACGGTTAATGCAATGGGCCGATCTCATTGCAGCGATTTCATTTGATGCATTTGATTGTATCGATCAACCCTTTCACGAAAAAATTCAAACCATCCGTCCACACAGCGGACAAATTCACACCGCCCAACAGTTAAGAAACATACTCAGCGGAAGTGAAATCGGTCAGCAGAAAAAACAACAGGTA
>NZ_CAMLGT010000166.1 GCF_946479605.1 uncultured Lacibacter sp. | reverse complement strand
GTTTCAACCCCTCAATGGCCGATGTAACAGAAATGGGTGGTGTGATCATACCATCGGCAAGCAAAGCTGCGCCACCTATCATGGCGGGTATCACCAGCCATTTTCTTCTGCGGCGTACAAGTGCAAATAGAGAGAATATACCACCTTCCCCTTTATTGTCGGCCCGTAAGGTTAAAATCACATACTTCACAGTTGTTTGCAATGTGAGTGTCCAGATGATCAATGAAAGTGCACCAAAGATCAATTCTTCAGTAATGACCTTGCCGCTTGTAATGGCGTTTAAAACATAAAGTGGAGAAGTTCCGATGTCGCCAAAAATAATTCCGAGTGCAATGAGGAGACCGGCAACACTAACTTTGTTATGCGATGACATTTATTATTTAAGTTTGAAAGATCAAAAGTAGCGCTGGTAATTGCGGGTAAGTAAAGTCAGCCAAAATCCTTATAAAATCTTTATACAGTTTAAACATCCATTTTTCCCAATAAAAAAACAGCTTGCTACATTTGCTCAGAATCTGTTAAAATGAATAAGCTGTTATTCAATAATCTCACAAAATCAAAGCAATACATTTTAAGTATTGCTGTTATTGTTATTGTTGCAGGCATCTGTTTTCTGCTTTCCGATTTTATGGGTTACAGGGTTGTAGCATTGCTGCTATTAGTAACAGTATCGTTACTGGCCATGATCTTTGCTGTGTTGCCAGTTTTATTTTCTGCAGTACTAAGCGCCTTCATTTGGGATTTCTTTTTTATTCCTCCACGTTTTACCATACATGTTAATACAACAGAGGATACCATTCTTCTGGTTATGTATTTCGTTATTGCACTTATCAACGCTGTACTGACGTATAAAATAAGACAGATAGAAAAAGATGCCCGTTTGAAAGAAGAAAAAGCAAACAGTGTAAAACTGTACAACACCATTCTCAATTCATTGTCGCATGAATTAAGAACACCTATTGCCGCTATCATCGGTGCAACCGATAATTTGCAAACCAACTCCCACCTCAGCAAAGAAAATCATGAACAACTGATTGCAGAAATTGCAAAAGGCGCTTTCAGGTTAAACCAACAGGTAGAAAATTTATTGAACATTTCAAGATTGGAATCAGGGCATATACAACCCAAATACGATTGGTGCGATATGGAAGAATTAATTTACCAGGTTGTTCAATCGGTTGAAGAAAATAATAAGAACAGGAAAATAAGCATCAGCATTAAACCCGGCATCCCCTTTTGCTGTATAGATAAAGGCATGCTTGAACAGGTATTATATAACCTGCTGAACAATGCAGCCATACACACACCTGAAAATTGCAGCATCGGTATATCAGCTGTTTGTCATGCTGATATACTGGAAATAACGATTGAAGATAGCGGCAATGCCTTTATTGATACCGAAGCAAAAGACATCCTCAATAAATTTTCAAGAAACAGTAAAAGTAAAACTGCGGGTTCAGGTCTTGGACTTTCTATTGTAAAGGGGTTTACGGAAGCATTAAATGGCAATGTTGAGTTAATGAAGTCGTCACTCGGTGGTGCAAAATTTATTGTTTCGTTTCCTGTTCAATCAAATCGTTTTGAAACCATAAAACCATGAACAAATCTGAAATACTGATCATTGATGATGAGCCGCAAATGCGAAAGCTGCTGGAGATAACCTTGCAGAGCAATGGCTATTTATCAAAAACAGCTGCATCTGCAAAAGAAGGTTTGATCATGTCGGAAAATCATCCGCCTGAATTGATTTTACTCGATCTTGGTTTGCCGGATGACAGCGGCCATCATGTATTACAAAAGCTCAGACAGTGGTACACCAATCCCATCATTATTCTTTCCGTACAAAAAAGAGAAGAAGACATTATAAAAGCATTGGATAACGGGGCAAATGATTATTTATCAAAGCCATTCCGTACTGGTGAATTGCTTGCACGCATCCGTTCTGCATTAAGAAGCGTTAATACCGATGAAGGTGAAACAACGCTCTCGTTTGGTGACCTGAATGTTGATCTCTCAACAAGATCAGTATGGAAAAATGATCAACTGCTGAAACTTACAGCAACAGAATACAATTTGTTAGCATTGCTTATTCGCAACGAAGGCAAAGTACTTACTCATCAATATCTACTGCGTGCTATTTGGGGACCAGGGTATATCAATCAATCGCAATACCTGCGTGTGTTTATTGCACAAATAAGAAAGAAAATTGAAGATGATCCTAACCGGCCGCTTTACCTCTTAACGGAAGCCGGCGTTGGTTATCGCTTCATCAGTAGCATGAATTAAATAACAATGCTTAGATTTTTTTTGACGCAGCGTATTCTCTCTGCGTTTGTTTTTGCATTCTCATTTCTTGGCGGGGGAAATACCGGTCAGCTTTATCCACAGTTTTCCAATCGTACATGGCAGGAATTCCACAACAACCGACAGAGCAGGATAGTTAAAAACAGCTCCCCACTAATTTCATGGACTAAACTGACTTGCCACAATGAAAAAAAGTACTCTGCAAAATGCAGCGCCTATAGGGCTGTTGTTACTTCAACTTTTCTCTTTTCAATTTCTTAATGCACAAACACTGGCCTTTCCTGAAGCAGATGGCTTTGGACGCTACGCACAGGGTGCAAGAGCCAACCCCACACGACAGGTTTACATTGTTACTAATCTTAACGATGCAGGTGCAGGTTCCTTTCGTGATGCTGTGAGCCAACCTGGACGTATTGTTGTGTTTGCCGTTGGTGGCATCATCACATTGCAGAGTGATGTTGTGGTTTCGGCCAATTGTACCATTGCAGGACAAACTGCACCGGGTGATGGCATTGTGATTTATAACAAGCGTGTAACCTTCACAGGTGCAAGCAATACCATTTGCCGTTACTTACGGTTCCGCTTAGGTGCAACAGGCAACTCCGGTAAAGATGCATCGGGACTTGCGAACGGAAGTAATATGATCCTTGATCACATGTCGTTTGCATGGGGCATGGATGAAGTATTTTCGATTAACTGGGATGGAAAAGGAACAGCACCTGATAACATCACCGTTCAAAACTCCATCATTGCACAAGGTCTCCATCGTGAAAACCATTCTGCTGGTGGTTTGATACAAACACCCGACGGCGGTAAAGTGAGCCTGCTGAAAAATTTATACATCAGCAACAAAACACGTAACCCCAAAGTAAAAGGTGTAAATGAGTTTGTAAACAACGTGGTGTACAACTGGGGCAACGGTAACCGTTTAGGACCAACCATGAACTATGGCTGGTCGGGTGAAGCATACATCATGGGCGGTTCATCAGGTGTATCAGAAGTAAACATCATCAACAACTATTTCATGAGTGGACCGCTTACACCTCCAAGTGAAGCATCACCGTTTTCAAGAGGCACTGGTTCATTTTTTCTTTATGGCGCAGGAAACTATTACGATAATAACCGAAACGGAATTTTAGATGGTGATGAAGTGCCTTACAACAGTTCAGCAACAGGTTATCCCGGCATTGCAGATGAAGGTTTTAAAACTTCGCCTTTCCCCTATCCTGCTGCTAACCCAACAATGAGTGCAGCGCAGGCTTATGACTATGTAATGAATAATGCAGGCAGTAACTATCCACGTCGTGACCAGCTTGATGGTTTACTCATCAGCGAAGTGGCATCGAAAGGTGTGGATGGTTTTTATGTTTATCGTGAAACGGACCTTCCGTTTACCAATGGCGGTGTTGGACAAGTATTCAACGCACCTGCGCCAACTGATACAGATAAAGACGGTATGCCGGATGCATGGGAAGATGCAAACGGACTGAATAAAAATAATGCAGCCGATGCAATTACCTTCAGTACATCCATGCCGCAGTATTTGAATATTGAAGTGTATATTAACTCACTGGTGAATACCGCAGCTCCTGAGTTTTTAAAACATCCCACAGCTGTAAACTTAACCGCAAGTTCATTTGAGCTGCCGGCACCCAATAGCAAAGTGGTTGTTAAGTGGACAGACAATGCAGATAACGAAACAAATTTTGTGATCGAACGCAGTGAGAATGGAACAACATTTACTGAAATTGCCCAGCCTGCTGCGAATGCAACAACGTATGATGATGTAACGAATCTTTTGCCCAACAAAATTTATTACTATCGTATGAAAGCAGTAGCAGGAAGTTTAGAATCGGCTTACAGTCCTGTTGTTGCTGTTACAACACCGCCAATTGCATCGGCACCAACTGTAACAGGTAATCCATCGCCTGCAACTAATTCACAACAGGTTGAACCGGCAAATGGCAGTGTAAAACTTACATGGAGCGGCAGCAGCAATACAGTTAGTTATGCTGTTTTCTTTGGTGCGGCAGCTGACAATCTAACACAAGCTGGCACAGTTGCTTACAGTGCCAGTCCATCGTTTACAGTAAATAATCTTACGGAATACACAAACTATTACTGGCGTGTGGATGCAACCAATGCAAAAGGAACCACCACAGGCAATGTGTGGACCTTTCGCACAACAAAAACATTTCCGCTGGGCCTTATCGGTCATTGGAGTTTTGATGAAACAGAAGGCATTGATATCATCGACAGTTCAGAATATGCCAATCATGGTATTCTGGGTTTGGATGATGACGATCTCAGTATTCGTGTAGCGGGCAAAATAAACGGTGCGATTGATTTTGCAACAGCATCGGTGGATAAATATGTGGTGAGTATTCCGCATAAAGATCATCTCTATCTTAACAGAACTCCATTCAGCATTTCGTTCTGGATGAAAGCACCCGCCTCCATGCTTCCTCCCGATAACAACAGCAGTTCTTACTTGTTGTGCAAAGGTTCCATTACCAAAAACACAACAACAGGTGCAACCGGCAAACGTTTTGATATTGAATTCAAGAATAAAGAATTCCGTTTTGCTATTGATGACGATGTGACAAAGTATGAACTCACAACAAGCGGTGTTCCTTTTTTTGTGAACGACTGGGTGCATGTGGTGATCGTTCGTGATACAGCTGCAAAAAGACTACGGGTGTATAACAACGGACAATTGATCAAAGAACAGGCAACCGGCACAGGTGCAGCACAATCAATTGGTGAAGAAAGTGATTTTATTCTCGGCAATATTGGTGAGCTGGAATTTCTTGCAACAACAAACAAGCCGGCACCTTACAAAGGCATGCTTGATGAATTTAAAGTGTACAACTATGTGTTGAAGGATGTGGATGTACTGAAACTGTTTCACACCAGCCCCTTACCCATTACGCCTTATGCGCCAACTTTGGCAAACGGTACAAACCTGGAAGGTTACGAAGAAAGCATCAGTGCTTCATGGAAAGGTGAGATCAACACAACTTCCTACAAAATTTATGTTGGAACAGATGCAAACAACCTTTCTTTCCTTGCCGATGCTACACTTGCAAACCCATCTGTTACATTCAGCAACCTGCAAAAAGGAACAACGTACTATTGGCGTGTAGATGCCATTGGTGAAGCAGGTACAACAGCCGGAACGGTGTGGAGCTTCAAGGCAGTATCACCGAAAGGAATGGTGGCGCATTATAAACTCGATGAAACAACAGGAACTGTTGTTAACGATAACAGTAATTACCAATGGCATGGAGCCATCAACAACATGCCTTCGGCAGAATGGACTGCTGGTAAATTTGGTAACAGCCTCAACTTTGTGAATCCTGTTTCAACAAGCAGCATTACTGTACCACATGCAGATCATTTGCAGTTCGATCGTAATGCCTTCAGCATTTCGATGTGGGTGCAATTAACCAATGGCAACAGCAATTACAATTCATCGGTTAGTAAAGACTGCTATCTAATTCACAAAGGAAAGTTTGCTGATCCCGGTGGTAAATGGTACGGTTTACAGTTAAGAGACAGTACGCTTACCTTCGCCATTGATGATGCATCTACCAAACCAAGTGTGAGCATCAACCTCAAAAAAGCATCGGCATATTACATCTTCAATAATAACTGGACAAATATCATTGCCATAAAAGATACGGCAGCCAAACGCATCCGTGTGTACATTAATGGTGTGGAAGCAGGCAGTGCAACGTACACCGCTACACTGGGATCAACCGGTTTAAATCTTCCGTTGCTTATCGGTAATTCATTAGAGAATAAACCTTTCCATGATAAAATGGATGATGTGCGGCTCTACAATTACAAACTGAGTGCAGAAGAAATTGCACGCATTCAGCAAGGTGCACCATTGGTAAACAAAGTAACAGACCCAACACCTGCTAACGGTGACATGCAGGTGAGCTATGGCAACATTGCACTTGCATGGAAGGGTGATGCACAAACCTATAATGTATATACAGGCAGCACTGCAGGTAATTTATCAATCACTGCAACAGCTGTTACAACACAAAATTATACGTTATCAAACGTTACAACACTTGGGCCGGTTTACTGGCGTGTGGATGCTGTGCGTGATGGAGAAACAGCAACAGGTGATGAATGGATGTTTACTGTTGTTGACACAACCAAACCAACAGCCATTGCAAAAAACATTTCGGTTGCCTTGGTAAATGGTTCAGTAACCATTACTCCTGAGCAGGTAAATAATGGCAGCAGTGATGATTATGGCATTAAATCTCTGGCAATTGACCAAACAACATTCGATTGCAGCCAGATTGGCGAACACACAATTACACTTACTGTAACAGATAATAACAACAATACAAGTACTACAACAGCTGTGGTAACTGTAGTGGGAACCATACCTGTGCCATCTATAACAGTAAGCCGTACTGATCACACATTCACAGGTGGCACAGCCAATACTGTCTTTCTTGGTTATGGCGCACAACAGCTAACTCTTACTGCAGCTGATGCTGCAAGTGGACAAAGCAGTTACGACTGGACACCTGCAAACAACCTGAATACAACAAGCGGATCAGCAACAGTATTCAGTCCTGTTACTGCCGGCAATTATCAATACAATGTTGAAGCAACAAATGAATATGGTTGCAAAGCAAACACATCGGTTACATTAACTGTTATTGATGCACGCTGCGGCAACAAGATGGATAAAGTATTACTGTGCAAAGATGGTAAGAGCAAATGCATCAACAGCATCAGTGTACCAGACCAGATGAAGAATGGCTATGTGTTAGGTGGCTGTGGCAATAACGCACAAAGCAGAAATGGATTGATGGAAGAAGAAGCACAACCATTCAGCTTAACAGTATCACCGAATCCTGCCTCAAACATTGCCGTGATCAATTTCACAGCCAAACCGCAGGAAGCATTCAGTCTTGATCTTTACAATATGATCGGTGCTAAAGTTGCAACCATCAAATCAGGAACCGGCAGCGGTGCACATATTGTTCGTTATGATTTGTCTGCTTTACCCACAGGATTATATCTGGTAAGATTAACTCTCAGCGGAAAGCAATACACACAAAAACTGGCTATACAACGATAATGACATTGTTAGTTAGATAAAAAGGTCGGCGACAGCATGCTGTCGCCGACCTTTTTTATAATGACCATTTCCCGCTACGGTATTAAAGGGCTACCGGCGTATGCACTTCCTTAATACGTAAATGTTTTAACCCGGAAGGCATTTTCCAGGTAACCTCCTCTCCTTCCCTGAAGCCAATGATTGCAGCTGCTATCGGCGATAGTACGGAAACAAATTTCTTTTTTATATCTGCAAGAGAAGGCATCACGATCGTAAACTCATGCAGCTTATGGGTTTCGATATCCTCTACACTCACTTTTGAGCCAATGCGGATAGTATTGGGAGGAAATGCATCATCCTTCACAACAATAGCCCTTGCCAGCTCATGAGCAAGACTCATTTCTTCAGACTTGTCGGAGCCGTTTATTGGCACCAGTTGTTTTAAACGGGAAAAATCTTCTTCACAAAGAACTACGGGATTCAATTCGTTGTTCATAACGTTTGAATTTAAAATTTAAAAAATAAAATAAGGATTCCCCTTGCAGGAAAAATTAGATACCTGCAGGGGTTATGCTGAGAAAGATAAATGTGTATATCTTATGGCTATACATGAATGGTAAAGGTACAGTAAATATCCCGATACAAAGAAACCTCATATCAAAAAAGTACCCGCAAAACAACCAGCCCCACAGTAATCAACAGATCAGATGTGCCTATTTTAACATTTACTTTGTTAATACGGCCACATTAACAAATGCAGCCAATCTATTAATTGACAAATGTCATTGGACTCCCTTTACACCTGCAGTTAACTTTGTATGGTAAAAGCAATCATGCTTTTAAAAGCATGGTTTTACTGTAACGATTAAATGAATAAGCAATGAAAAAACTGGACAACAAAGTAGTGCTCATCACCGGTGCGGGGATGGGACTTGGATTGGCAGCAGCAATTGAAGCGGCAAAGAATGGTGCATTGTTATCGTTGATCGATTACAATGAAAAAGCACTTGCAGAGGCAAAAGCACAAATCAATCAATCATATCCGGCAACAAAAGTATTGACAATTGTCGCAGATGTTTCGAAAGAAGCAGATGTAAAAAATTATGTTGATGAAACCCTGAAACAATATGGACGCATTGATGGCTTTTACAAC
>NZ_CAMLGT010000165.1 GCF_946479605.1 uncultured Lacibacter sp. | reverse complement strand
TGCTGCACCAACAGCACCAGCTGCAGATACAACAAAGGCAACGAAATAAGAATAACGAAACTAACATTCAACTATAAACGAAGTTCAATGGCACTGAAAGAACAATTTGAAATACCGGGTGGATTAAAAAAATGGAGTTATGCATTGATGGGTGTAGGTGTGTTAACACTTATCCTCGGTGTAATATTTCTGCATCCGTTTTCCGCTGGTCATGGTGAAGGACATGGCGCTGAAGCCTATGGTGCTACCAAATTCTGGATGGCATTAATGCACAACAGTATCTTCTGGTTACTGGTGGTGGCTGCCAGCTTCTTCTTTATTGCCGCCACTTCATTGGCGCAGGCAGGTTGGCCGCTGGTGTTCCGCCGTGTGCCCGAAGCGATCTCCGGTGGTTTGAATGTGTTAGGACCCATTACACTTATTATTCTGCTGGGATATGTTTGGATCTCAAAGGATCATCATATTTACCATTGGAAAGATGTGGAGCATGTAAAACACGACGAAATTCTTTCGCACAAAAAAGGCTTTTTGAATCCTGTTTCTTATACCATTTTATCAGTAGCATCAGTTGGTTTGTGGATCTGGTTCCGTAACTGGTTCCGTAAAAATTCACTGGCAGAAGATTTAGCTGGACAAGGTGAACGCTCTTTCTACTGGAAATCATTAGGTATAGCTGCAGCATTTCTTGTTACATACGGTTTAACTGTGTTGAGCACATTGCCATGGATGTGGCTGATGAGTATTGATGCACATTGGTACAGCACGATGTATAGTTGGTACACATTTGCCAGCTCATGGGTGGCAGGTATTTCATTGATCATGTTGTTTGTGGTGTACCTCAAAAATCACGGTTACCTCGAATTTGTGAATGAAGAACACCTGCATGATATTGGTAAGTTCATGTTTGCTTTCTCTATCTTCTGGACATACCTGTGGTTCTCGCAGTTCATGCTCATCTGGTACAGTAACCAACCAGAAGAAACGGCATACTTTATTGACCGCTTAGGGTATGGTGGCAAAGGTGAAGGAACATTCAGAGGTATCTTTTTACTGAACCTCATCATCAACTTCCTGGCACCATTGCTCATCCTGATGCGTCGTGGTTCAAAACGTAACTACACTGTACTTACGCTCATGTCTGTACTTATCATCTTTGGTCACTGGCTTGATTTCTACCAGATGATCACACCCGGACCTTTGAAAGAATTAGGTAAAGATTCAAATACGCTTGGTCACTTTGTGTTCAGCCTTGGCGTTAGCCTTGGTTTCCTTGGCCTGGTTATTTTATTAACTGCAAAACATCTGACCAAAGCGTCGCTGTTACCAAAGAATCATCCGTTGGTGAAAGAAAGTATCATTCACCACACCTAATTGAACAAAAAAAGAATTGACGAACTATAAATAATTTGCGCAAGCTATGAGTACTACAACATATCTGGTAATAGCAGCAGCCGTTCTGGTGTTTATTGTGATTTTTCAAATTGCAAAAGCCAGTGAATATGTAAGTGTGTTAAAAGGCGAGGAAAACTCCCGCAAACAGAACAACCGTATCAATGGTTTTCTGCTGCTGGGCTTTATGATCCTGGGCTTTATTGGAGTTTACGTTTGTAATAAAATGTTGTACAAAACAACATTGTTCCCGCAAGGGTCAGCTTCCGTAGAAGGTGAGCAGATCGATGAAATGTTTATGATCACTACTGCCGTTACCGGTCTTGTATTTATCATTACACAGTTCTTCCTGTTCTATTTTGCCTGGAAATACCAGGAGAAAGAAGGACGTAAAGCCTTTTACTTCCCCCACAACAATAAGCTTGAGTTGATCTGGACAGTTATCCCGGCACTTGCATTAACTGTATTGGTAGTGTTTGGTTTGCGTTTCTGGTTCCGTATTACATCCGATGCACCAAAAGGGGCTTTGGAAGTGGAGATCGTTGGTAAGCAATTTGGCTGGATGATGCGTTATCCCGGTAAAGACAAAAAATTCGGTAAAACATATTTCCGTGTCATCAGCGATGAAAAGAGCAATCCTTTCGGACAAATATTTGAAGACAATGCGGATCTGAAATTAAAAGCAGATGCGACCAACTTTGATGATGTGGTAACCACACAAACAATGTATGTAGTAAAAGGCCGTCCGGTAAAACTGATCATTGGCAGCCGTGATGTTATTCACGACGTAGGTTTAAGCCATTTCCGTTTAAAAATGGATGCGGTACCAGGTATTCCAACCACACTTTGGTTTACACCTAAGTATACAACCAAAGAAATGAAGGAACGTACAGGTAATCCTAATTTTGTGTATGAAATTGCCTGCGATCAGATGTGTGGTAATGGTCACTACTCTATGAAAGGGATTATTGAAGTGGTAACACAGGAAGAGTTTGATATCTGGATGGCGAAACAAAAGCCAAACTATTACCTGGCTTTTCCTGATAAAGAACCAGGTGCTGCCAAACCAGCAACTGATACTGCTGCTGCGAAAACAACAGTGGCATTGAATAAATAATTGTATCGTCAAACGAACTGAATAAACAAGAGAATATGAGCAACGAGACATTACATGGGCATTCTTCAACCGTAAGCGTTCCGCATGAAACGCATCACGAAGTGCATCATGGTCATCATCACGAGACCTTCCTTACGAAGTACGTATTCAGCCAGGATCATAAAACGATCGCTAAACAGTTTTTGATCACTGGTATGTTTTGGGCTTTAGTGGGTGGTTTGTTCTCGGTGATCTTCCGTTTGCAATTAGGTTTCCCCGATGCCAAATTCCCTTGGATGGAAACATTGCTGGGCGAATGGGCAAAAGGTGGTCAGCTGCAGGCCGAGGCATATTATGCATTGGTAACCATGCACGGTACTGTGCTCGTGTTTTTCGTATTAACGGCGGGCTTAAGTGGTACTTTCTCTAACTTCCTTATTCCTTTGCAGGTGGGTGCACGTGATATGGCATCACCTTTCATGAATATGCTCTCCTACTGGTTCTTCTTTGTTGCCAGTATTGTTATGCTCTCTTCATTGTTTGTTCAAACAGGACCTTTCAGTGGTGGCTGGACGGCTTATCCTCCGTTGAGTGCGTTAGGCGAAGCATCACCAGGTTCTAAAGTGGGTATGGACTTGTGGCTGGTATCAATGGCATTGTTCGTAGTATCATCATTACTTGGTGGTTTGAACTACATTGCTACTGTATTGAACATGCGTACAAAAGGTATGAGCATGACACGTTTGCCACTCACTATCTGGGCATTCTTCTTTACAGCGGTATTGGGCGTATTATCATTCCCTGTATTATTCTCAGGCTTCATCCTGTTGATCTTCGATCGTCATTTCGGAACAAGCTTCTACTTAAGCGATATCTTTATCAATGGACAGGCCTTACCAAATGAAGGTGGTAGTGCAATTCTCTACCAACACTTATTCTGGTTTTTAGGTCACCCTGAAGTATACATTATCCTGTTGCCGGCCATGGGTATGGCTTCAGAGATCTTATCGGTAAACAGCCGCAAACCTATCTTCGGTTATATGGCCATGATCGGTTCACTGTTTGCAATCACCATCCTGGCGTTCCTTGTATGGGCACATCACATGTTTGTAACTGGTCTCAATCCGTTCCTTGGTGCGTTCTTTGTGTTATTAACATTGTTGATCGCTGTACCAAGTGCCATCAAAGTATTTAACTGGTTAACCACTATCTGGAGAGGTAATATCCGCTTTACACCTGCTATGCTGTTTGCATTAGGTTTTGTAAGCTTGTTCATCTCTGGTGGTTTAACAGGTATCTTCCTTGGTAACTCAGCATTGGATATTCACCTGCACGATACTTATTTCGTAATTGCGCACTTCCACATTGTAATGGGTGTGGCAAGTATGTTCGGTATGTTTGCGGGTATCTATCATTGGTATCCCAAAATGTATGGCCGTTATCTTAACAACACACTTGGCTATATTCACTTCTGGGTAACAATGGTTGGTGCGTACCTCATCTTCTGGCCAATGCACTACGAAGGGTTAGCCGGCATGCCACGTCGTTATTACAAATACGATATCTGGGAATCATTTAAGCATTTTGGTGAGCTGAATAAATTCATCAGCATTGTTGCCATCATTGTATTCCTGGTACAAATACTGTTCATCTTTAACTTCTTCTACAGCATTTGGAAAGGAAGAAAAGTAACCACATTAAATCCGTGGGGAGCAAATACGCTGGAATGGACCACACCAATCAATCCTGGTCACGGTAACTGGACAGGTGAAATTCCTGAGGTACACCGTTGGGCTTACGATTATGGTAAAGACGGACATGATCATATTGCACAAACAGTTCCAGTTAGTGCAGATGAAAGCAAACATTAATTGAACAGGCATGGGAACATCCATGTCATTACATAAAACAAATTGAGCAGTAAACGGGAAGATAAAAAGGAGAAGACGGGTTTGATGGGTAAGATCGATGATTATAAACAACTCATCAAGTTTACGCTCAGTTTTACCGTGGTGTTCAGCAGTGTAATTTCTTACATGCTTGCACCCAATGTAGTGGAGTATGATTTTGTAAGTATTCTGTTATTGTTGCTCGGAGGCCTGCTGGTAACAGGCAGCGCCAATGCAGTAAACCAGATAACAGAAAAAGATACAGATGCTGTAATGAAACGTACAGGCAACAGGCCTGTTGCAAGTGGAAGAATGAGTGTGCAGGAAGCAACAGTATTTGCATTCATTGCAGCAATCGTTGGTTCTTTGATTTTAGGGTTGTATTTCAGTTGGTATGCTGCAGGGCTTGCATTGCTGAGTTTGTTTATTTACGGGTTTGTTTATACGCCGTTAAAGAAAGTAAACTCCATTGCCGTACTTGTGGGTGGTATACCCGGCGCACTGCCTTGCTTAATTGGTTGGGCAGCTGCTTATCCTGAAAGTGGTGAAAATTTTTCATGGACCGGTGGCTGGATATTATTTGCTATCCAGTTCCTTTGGCAGTTTCCTCACTTCTGGGCTATTGCATGGGTGGCACATACCGATTACAGTAAAGCAGGATTTAAACTGCTGCCTTCGCAACAGGGGCCAACTAAATTTACAGCCGTTCAAACAGTGATCTATTCTTTGTTGATGATACCTGTGGGTATGCTTCCGTACTATTTTGAAATGAGTGGTGTGGTAAGCATGTGGATTTTGGTGGCAGCTAACTTGTTTATGTTGATGCAGTGTGTGAGGTTATATATCAATATGGATGTAAAGAGTGCAAGAAGAGTAATGTTCAGCAGTTACATTTATTTACCAATTGTATTGCTGGCCTTGCTCGCCGATAAACTTGCACAGCAATAATTATAAATGAATCTGCCAACAGGCAGTAATGATAAAAGCGTTTGAAAGATGGAGAAGGTTATGAGCAGTGAACAGCAACAAAAAATGCACCCGCACAAATTCACATTGTGGGTTGCAATAGGAAGTATTACAATGATGTTTGCAGGGTTTACCAGTGCATACATTGTTAAGAGTAATCAGGCGGGGTGGGAACCTGTGCAAATGCCTAAGATCTTTTTCTTATCAACAGCAATCATTTTAGTGAGCAGTGCTACCGTTTATCTCGCACAAAGAGCAATGGCTGCAAGAGAAATGGCAAAGTACCGCTTACTGATAACAATAACCGCTTTGCTGGGACTTGGTTTTGTGGCCACGCAGTTCATTGGATTTTCTGAGTTGTGGGCAAGCAAAATCACTTTCAGTGAAAGCGTAGCAGGTTCGTTCTTTTATATTATTACCGGTGTGCATGCATTGCATGTGCTGGGTGGCATTATAGCATTGGTGGTTTTATTCTTCCGTGCGTATAATACCAAAACAAAGTTTTACGGCTCAACCCCTGTTGAAACAACCGGTTTGTATTGGCACTTTGTTGATCTTTTATGGATTTACCTGTTTGTATTTTTCTTACTGGTATCCTGATTTTAAAAATTGAGAACAATTAAAAACTGATAAATGGCACAAACAGTAGCAGCAAACACAAAATGGTGGAGTGGTGGTAAAAGCCCCTTCAATGTGGAGTATGGCAAGTTGATGATGTGGTATTTCTTAATGAGTGATGCGTTTACTTTCGGCGCATTTTTGATTGCGTACGGTACAGTACGTGTATCGAGCCCATCATGGCCCGATCCAAACTTTGTGTTTCAATCTTTTCCTTTCTTAGGTAGCGGAATGCCGTTGTTGTTTGTGAGTTTAATGACGTTTATCCTCATTGTAAGTTCGGTTACAATGGTGTTGGCGGTACATGAAGGTCATCATGGAAATAAGAAAGGTGTTATTAAATGGATGATCTGGACCATTATTGGTGGGTTAGCTTTCTTAAGTTGCCAGGCTTGGGAATGGGCACACTTACATCACGAAGGCGCATGGTGGGGTCGTAATCCTTTTCCAAATGCAGATGGAACAGTTGCATCAACCAACTTCTCTAACTTCTTTTTTACTATTACCGGTTTCCACGGTTTCCACGTATTCTCAGGTGTGGTAATCAATATCATTGTAACCATCATGGCATGGCGTGGTGTGTTTGAAAGAAGAGGTCATTATCTCATGATCGAAAAAGTAGGATTGTACTGGCACTTTGTAGATCTGGTTTGGGTCTTTGTATTCTTATTCTTCTATCTTGTTTAACCGTATTCAACAACTATCATTCTGAAATAATTTATATATGGAACATCAAACATTTGGAGGAGAAGTAACGATTCCGCACGGCGCACCAACTGACGATTCGAAAAAACGGATTTGGAAAACAACCATTATTCTCTCTGTTTTAACGATTGTGGAACTGGCATTAGGTTACTGGATCTACAAAATGCACAGTGGTGGCGATTACAGTCATGGACTTGTAAATTTCCTGAAGGGAATCATTATTATCCTTTCATTAGCAAAAGCATTCTTTATCGTATCTATCTTTATGCATCTTGGTGATGAGATCAGGAATATGGTCATGACAATTGTAGTGCCTCTTGCATTATTCATCTGGTTCATCATCGCATTTTTGTGGGATGGTATTTCATGGAAA
The DNA here is from genome assembly GCF_946479605.1 of uncultured Lacibacter sp. The sequence continues at coordinate 1,534 of NZ_CAMLGT010000165.1, read as the reverse complement.
GATCTTCGTAATGAATACCGTCCGAAAGATCCGGTGAAATACGAACAAACCGCACCGGCTCATGGCAGTACGCATGAAGGCGGATTGAAGTGATTTTTATAGTTGATTCATATTCGTCCCGGTTTTCCTTTGTTGGAGTATCGGGACGATTTTTTTAGCAGCGAATGAAACGTGTATGAGCAAAAAAGGAATTCTCGGATTGCTGGTTGCTGTAGGTATTCCCGTAGCAGCTTATCTCATTGTTAAGTATAGCAGTGAAGATGCGGTGAATATGCCCCGCCGTTATTTTTTTGATACAGTAGTAGAAAAAACGGAAAAAGGTAAGCTTGTAAAAGATACTGTGTGGCATAAAGTAGCCAACTTTACATTTACAAACCAGCTTGGACAGACTGTAAGTGCCGACTCACTTAAAGGAAAGATATTGGTGGTTGATTATTTTTTTACTCGTTGTCCAAATCCATGTCCCACGCTTACACGTAATATGAAAAAGATGCAGGATGCATTTCTAAAAACAGATTCGCTGGTGCATTTTATTTCATTAACAGTTGATCCGGCAAGAGACAGCGTAGAAGCATTAAAACGCTATGCGGATAAATACAAGGTGCGTCATAGCAACTGGTGGTTTCTTACAGGCGACAAACAAACTATTTATAAACTTGCTTACGATGAGTTTAAGGCAGCAACCATTGACGGAGGAGAAGTAGATACAGCGTTTCTGCACACAAACAAACTTTACCTGCTGGATAAAGACCGGGTGATACGTGGATGGTATGACGGAACCGATACAGTGGCTATGGCGAAGATGGCAAGAGATATTGGCTTGCTGTTCTTAGAAAAAGACAAAAAGAAAAAACGAAATCTATTTCGAAAATAATAAGTGTTAAGATAACAGATATGTCGTACAGTAATCAACACAGACGTGGAAAGGCCTTACCTCCTTCAATTGAAAAAAATGATAAGCTGGCTTACATTCTCATTTTTGCAGTAAGTATTATTGTATTTGCAGCCGTTGCTTTTTTGAGCCGTGTAGAATTGAATGTAAACCTTGGATTCGACAAACATATTTTTGCAAGGCTCAATGCATTGATCAACACATTTGTTGCATTACTGCTGCTTGGAGCTTTGTTTGCCGTAAAAGACAAACGTTACCGTACTCACAAGAAACTGATGATGTGGGCAATTGGTTTTTCTGTGTTGTTCCTTGTCTCATACATCTGCCATCATTTATTTACAGGCGAAACAACTTATGGAGGTTCGGGTCTTATTAAGCTGGTGTATTATTTTATACTCATTACACATATCATACTGGCAGGGTTGATCCTTCCATTTATTCTTTTTACAGCATATAGGGGCTTAACAGCAGAGTTTCATAAACACAAAAAACTTGCACGCATTACATGGCCATTATGGTTTTATGTGGCTGTTACAGGTGTGATCGTTTTTTTAATGATAAGCCCTTATTACAGTTAAGTAATTATATGGATCTGGCCATTCTGGATCAGGCAGCAGACCACCGTGGTACGTGGTATGTCGG
>NZ_CAMLGT010000164.1 GCF_946479605.1 uncultured Lacibacter sp. | reverse complement strand
CTAAAAAATTATTGTTGATGATTTCGATGGAACGGAAACCCACACGCTGCGGAATTACTTCCACTACATTTCCCAGTTTATCTTTTAACGTAATGTATAAGGTGTAGAGATAAGGTAATTCAGCCGACCATTGTTTTACATTGCTGATCTTTTCTTCGAACGTAACAGTGCTTTTGTAATTACCCAGTACCGTTTGTATACCTGAAGTTGATTTTTTTAAGATGCTGTTACCAACTGCGTCCACCAGTTCAATATCCACTGCAAAAGTATCGGGCTTACTGTGGTTGGTACGCTGATCGATACGATAGTTGTTTACTTCTGCTTTTATACTCAACAATCCATTGGTATAATTATCAGTAAGCGTGCTCATCACTTTAAAATCACGCACATCAAGCTTTGGTGTTGAGTAGAGATACACATCACGTTCAATACCGGAGATGCGCCACATATCCTGGCATTCGAGATAACTACCATCGCTCCAGCGATAGACTTGTAAGGCAATCAGATTTTCACCCGGCTTTACATATTTCGTAATATCAAACTCAGCTGCGAGTTTACTGTCTTCGCTGTACCCAACCTTCACACCATTCACCCAAATAAAAAATGCAGATTTCACAGCACCGAGATGAATGAATACCTGTCGGCCGTTCCAGCTTTCGGGTATGTTTATTTTTTTACGATACGAACCAACAGGATTGTTATCCACCGGAATATCAAACGGCGGTGTCATACGTGCACCTGTTCTTGTACTTCCTGCAAACTCATAAGGCTGGTTTACATAAATGGGCAAGCCATAACCATTCACTTCCCAGTTGGCCGGCACTTTAAAATTATTCCATGCCGCATCGTTAAAATCTGTTTTATAAAAATCAAGCGGACGTTTGCGTGGATCCTGCACCCAATTAAATTTCCAGTTACCATTCAGCGAAAGAAAATAAGCCGATTGTTCTTTATTACGGCTTTGTGCCAGGCTGCGGTTTTCAAATGCAAAGGCCGATGCACGCATCGGCATGCGATTGATTGAAACAACTTCCGGCGTTTGTAATTCTATTGGTAATTCCTGTGTAAATACAGCTTGTGTAAACAGCGCTGCGATCGTAATCGTAAATAAATGTTTCATTCGCTCAAACTTACTTGCTAATTGCCGCACTAAACTGTGCAAACGGTTGAGCGACTTAATAGGTCACAAATAAAAAAGTCCCCCGTTGTGCGGGGGACTTTATGCGGCTTCAAAATTGTTCTGTTTCTTGTCCGTTCTCTTAAGGTACAGAAGCCGTTCGTTTGGTTCATAGGGCCAGGATTCAAAAACAGGCCTTCATTGGATTTTAAGTGGCTTTCGCCTTGGTTTCTCGGATATAGGATTACTGTTGGTAGTGCAATGATACAGCTGTATACATTTAAAAAACGTGAAAAACACGGTTTTGTTCTTAAAATTCATACTTACATCGGCCAACTCTAAGTGGTACCACCTAATTGCAGCATATCTGCTGCATCTACCTGTCTGTTTTTTCATTCACACCGTTGTGAACAACTTTTTTTAGAAAATAGCAGCAGTTTTTGCAATTTAAAATTCAGATTTACAGCATCTGAATACGAAACCCTTTTAATGGAACAAACAAACGAAATAACAGCCCTTCTCCACCTCATTGATGATCCTGATGATGAAGTTTACTCAACAGTAAGTGAAAAGATCATTTCACTTGGTAAAGACATCATTCCAAATCTTGAACATTTGTGGGAGAATACAGCAGACGAGCATACACAGGAACGTATTGAAATGCTTATTCACAGTTTGCATTTTCGTGACCTGCAAATTGATCTGCAGGCATGGGCAAATGATAAAGAACATGATCTTTTTACGGGTGCATTGTTAATGAGCCGGTACCAATACCCCGATCTTAACCTTGCATCTTATTACCAGGAACTGGAGAAAATGCGCCGCAATGTGTGGCTGGAATTAAACAGTTTTCTTACGTCGCTTGAAAAGGTGAATGTGCTTAACAACATTCTTTTCAATTATTACAAGATCAAAGGAACTGAAATCAATTATAATCACCCTGATGATTTTCTTTTACATAAGTTGATGGATGGCAAAAAGGGGAATGCCATTCCAATTGGTATTCTGCTGTTGTCTATGGCCGACCTGCTTGATATTAATCTATACATGATCAACATACCAAGACAATTTATTCTTGCTTATTTTGATGACGATCCGGATACAAATGTAGAAGTTAAGTTTCCGCCTGAGCATATTCAGTTTTATATGGACGGAGGATCAGGTCAGATCTTTTCACATAAAGATGTAGAAACTTATTTTAAGCGGATAAGTGTTAACCCCTCTCCTTCCTACTTCAAGGCACTTGACAATAAGCGAATTATTCAGCGAATGCTGGAAGAATATGCCAAATGTTTCGACAATGAAAAGAATGAATATAAAAAGAACGACCTGCTGTCACTTGCAGCACAATTAAACGATAACGATGACTGAGCTGATCAACTGGAGTGATTTTGAAAAGATCAATGTCTGTGCGGGCACCATTCTTGAAGTAACAGACTTCCCCAATGCAAAAAAACCGGCATACCAGTTGGTGATTGATTTTGGCGAACAAGGTATTAAACGCTCATCTGCACAAATAACCCATCATTACAGTAAGGAGGAACTGATTGGCAAACAGATTGTAGCTGTTATAAACTTTCCGGTAAAACAAATAGCCAACTTCTTCAGCGAATGTCTTGTGCTGGGAGTGTATGATCAAAACAAGCAGGTTGTTTTATTGACACCGGATAAACAAGTTCAAAACGGAGGTAAAGTTGGCTGATGAATCAATACATACTGCTTATTATCATTCACCAATAGGAACCATTCTGTTAAAGGCGGAAGAAGAGCAATTGACAGTTGTTTCATTCCAAGATGATGTTGTTGTAAAAGAAACAGGCAGTAGCACATCGCCGGTTCTGCATAAAACAATCAGGCAACTCGATGAATATTTTTCCGGCAGCAGAAAAGTATTTGAACTACCGCTGCATCCTTTGGGCACAGCATTTCAACAAAACGTATGGGATCATTTGCTGCAGATACCTTATGCAGAAACCATCACTTATCTGCACATGGCAAAGCGGATAGGAAATGTAAAAAGCATCCGGGCTGCAGCTTCAGCAAATGGTAAAAACCCAATCGGAATAATTATTCCCTGTCATCGTGTTGTTGGTGCCGATGGTAAACTAACAGGTTACGCCGGTGGTTTACATCGCAAGCAATGGTTGCTGGAACATGAAGCGAAGATGGCCGGTAAACAATCCTCATTATTTTGATCACTGCAGATCGCCGCTTGTAAAAGACAAAGGCAGTAACATGGCAGCATCGGGAATGATGTAGACTTTACCATGCATGCCACCTAATATTAAACGGATCGGTTGTTTTGTTTTTTCCCTGAACTCCTGCAATGCCTGCCGGCAAATACCACAAGGTGAAATAGGATGATTACTCTCGCCATTATTGTTGAAGTAGCTGATGGCAATGGTTTCAATGGGCATTTTGGGGTATAAGGATGAAACAGAAGCCAGCACTACCCGTTCAGCACAAAGACCGGCAGGGAAAGAAGCATTTTCCTGGTTACTTCCGGCAATGATCTCACCATTATTCAGTTTGGCAACAGCCCCCACCTGGAAACGGGAATAAGGAGCGTAGGCATGTTGGGTAACTTCTCTTGCCTCATCAAGCAACCATTTATCTTCTTCTGTGAGGTCATCAATGGATTCATATACCTCGTAGTCGAAATGATACTCGTGTTTATTCATATTCACTAATTTATACCGGAGCTTTTGTCGGTAGTATATGGCATTATTGCATCAATCGTTTATACCGTATTAAACAAAAAAATCCCCCGAACATGCCGGAGGATCCATCATAAAAGCTCGGTATCAAATATACGGTATTATTTGATTGAACGGAAAATCCGTTTCCAGCGGGGGCCACCATCCCAACTGAAGAAAATAAGCGAGGCTTTACCCACTACATGATCTTCAGGAACAAAGCCCCAGTAACGGCTATCAAGGGAATTGTGGCGGTTATCGCCCATCAGCCAGTAATAATCCATTTTAAATGTATAGCTCGTTGCCGGTTGTCCGTTCAGGATAAACTTACCATCACGCATTTCAAAATCGTTGTGCTCGTATGTACGTATAATACGTTCGTAACGGCTGTATATTTCCGGTGTAAGTTGAATGGTTGCTCCTTTTTTAGGTATGTAAAGCGGACCAAAATTATCGAGTGTCCATTTGCAGTTCACCTGATCATTCGGGAATACTTCACCTCCCATTGTAGGGCCACGATCATTATATGTAGAAACAATAGGAGCAATTGAATCAACGAAAGGTAATTTACTGAAAACGCCTACCTGCTCTTTTGTAAGGAATATTTCGTAGGTGTTTGATCCAAATCCCGGTGCCGGCATCACCTCTCCCAAGCTCTCACGGATTCCATATTCTTTTTCCAGCATTTCATAATCCAGCATCTGCCCTTTTGTTCTAAGCAGGTAATTGGTTTGTACGCCAGCAGGAATATCATTGATCTTTCCATTAATGTACACAACAGCATTGCGTATTTCAAGTGTATCGCCAGCAACAGCTACTGCACGTTTGATGAAATTTTCACGCTTGTCAACAGGACGGGTAATGATAATTTCACCAAAAGCATCCCATACTTTGTTTCTGTCACCACCGGCATCACGAATAGCATCATAGTATGTTCTCTTCGAACCATAATTCACTTCATCATTGATCACTGTATCCCCAACAGGTAAATTAAACACAACTACATCATTACGTTTAACCGGGCGTGCAAACCAACGGCGGTAATCAAGCTTTACCCATTCGAGATAGGATTTTGTTTTTAAAACAGGGAATGTATGATGCACCAATGGAAACGCAAGTGGTGTATTGGGTACACGTGTACCATAAGCTGTTTTACTTACAAAAAGAAAATCGTTCACCAATAAAGACCGCTCCATTGATGGAGTGGGAATAACATACGCTTCAAAAATGAACATACGGATAAGCCCGGCTGCAACAATAGCAAATATGGCTGCATCAACCCATTCACGAATGGTTGATTTTTTATAAAGGTTCAGTACCTCTGTTCCTACATATCTGTCTTGCTTATTGAACCCGATATAAATGAAATAGACAAACGGAACCAATACTGTAAGTACATGTTCCCAAAATGCGAACTTGCCATACACTTTCACAAAATCAATAAAAATGGCAAGAGTAATGAACCAGCCAACAATAGGAAGAAACTGCAGGTAAAACCAATAGCTTTTCATACCAGCCAGTTGGGTCATAACATAAGTATTGTAAAACGGCACAAATGCTTTCCAGGGCGATACGCCTGCTTTTTTAAACATTCCGTACAACCCAACAGAGGGTAATAAAACAAGAAGTAGTCCAATCAGGTAGATTGCTAAAAATTCGCTAAAGGGCATGCTTTAATTTTTATTGCTCACAAAAGTAAGGGTTTCGGTTTTGCAGCCCGAAACCGCTGTTAAATATTCAGCCGGGGTTAACGTTTTCCAGTTCCTGAAAAATAATGTTGCTCACTTCTTCTGCCCTGTTATACACCATAAAATGTCCTCCACCACGAATAATGTGCGCTGCTCCCGACTTTTTAACCGGGAATAATTTATCCGCAGTTCCGTGTATTTGTATGTAATTGGCAGGCATTGTTACATTGGCCCATGTTACAATTTCGTTAATGGCCCATTGCAAGTAACTCTTACTTACATGTTCCCGGAATTGGATGGCCAACTCAACCTCTGGTTTTGTTTGAGCACCAAGGAAATAATTCTCAATGGGATAGAACAATGGATGAGGTCGTGGCTTCAAAAGCTGGTGTAAACGCAATGCTCCTGCCAGATACATCCACCAGGGAAGAGATGAACGTGTGGTAACAGATGAAATAAGGATGAGTTTGTGCACAGGTATTATCTGGCTGATCTCTACAGCCAGCATACCACCAAATGAAACACCCAGTAAAACTGGATGGCTGTCTTTGATCTGCACCAGCATTCTTTGTGCATAAGACTGAAAACTCTCTTTCGGAAGAGGTTCTATCCATTTCACGAAACATAGCTCATAGCCCGGCAGCTTCAGGTTGGAAAAAATCCGCTCATCTGCTCCCAGACCACTGATACAATAAATGCGTTGACTCATGAACGGGGTATCACAAAATTATACACGTCTTCTTCTGTGATCACTTTGGCTGAAAGAATAACAAGTCGCTCCATTACATTGCGGAACTCACGGATATTTCCACTCCAGTTATGTTTCTGTAATGCTTCTACCGCTTTTTTATCAATTCCTTTTTTCGCTTGTCCGTAATCGTCAGCAACCTGTTGCAGAAAATGATCGGCCAAAAGAGGAATATCTTCTCTACGTTCGTTGAGCGATGGCACATGTATAATGATGACACTTAAACGATGATACAGATCGAGACGGAAATTTTTTGCTTCTACTTCTTTCAGCAGGTCTTTGTTTGTGGCTGCAATAACACGTACATCAACCGTAATGTCTTTTTCGCCACCCACACGTGTGATCTTGCTTTCCTGTAAAGCACGCAACACTTTTGCCTGCGCAGTAAGACTCATATCACCAATTTCATCCAAAAAAAGCGTACCGCCATTTGCTTGTTCAAATTTTCCTATACGCTGCTTAATGGCCGAAGTAAATGATCCTTTCTCATGACCAAACAACTCACTTTCTATCAACTCACCAGGGATAGCTGCACAATTCACTTCAATGATGGGGCCTGCTGCCCGATTGCTTTTTTCATGCATCCAGCGGGCCACAAGTTCCTTACCCGAGCCGTTCTCCCCTGTTATCAACACACGGGCATCGGTTGGCGCCACTTTATCAATCGTGTCTTTGATCTTTTTTAACGCTGTACTCTCACCAATCATCTCCTGTACTTTACTCACTTTACGTTTCAACACTTTGGTTTCGGTAACCAGTGTCTGCCGATCCATTGCATTGCGGATAGTAATCAACAACCTGTTAAGATCTGGTGGCTTTGCCACATAATCAAATGCACCCTTCTTTACCGCCTCAACAGCTGTTTCAATGGTACCATGACCTGAGATCATGATAATGGGAACATCCGGATTTATTTCACGTGCTTTCTCTAAAAACTCAAGCCCGTCAACCTTTGGCATTTTGATGTCGCATAACACAACATCGTAGGTTTTCTCTTTTATCTTTTTCAACCCTTCGTCACCATTCTCTGCATCATCAATCTTATACCCTTCGTAGGAAAGGATCTCACCCAATGTTTTTCTGATGGCTTTCTCATCATCAATAATTAAAATGTGGCTCATGTGGTTTAACAGATTCTTTGTATGGAAATTTTTACGAATTGCTTCAAAGCTAACCAAAAACCATGCAAGTATGCGTTCAGCAAGTTTTTTCTTTATTTCTGTTGCTGTAGTTATTGCCCCTTTTCAACAACAGGTATTGGCTCAACAAATTGCTGTATTAATAGAAGTAAATGATATCCCCTTGCCTGATGGTTATGAGCGGGTTCAACTTCAGCAAAACAGCTTTGGATATTTTTTACGTCACCAGAAATTAAAGACCGACAGGACAGTTTATCTCTACAATGGTTTACCTAAAAGCAACCAGCTTGCGCAATATGCTGTGCTAACCACGCCTGTAGGTAATAAGGACCTGCAGCAATGTGCAGATGCTGTTATGCGCCTGCGGGCGGAATATTTAAGACAACAGAACAAGCCGGTTTGCTTTGCTGATAATGCCGGTAAAAAATACTGCTGGGATCAGTACAGGCATCGGGGTTGGCAGTCCTACCTGGAAACGGTATTTGGCATGTGTGGCACACTTTCACTTGAAAAGGATTTAAAGCAAAAAGAATGGTCGCACCTCAGTAGTGGCGATGTGCTGATAAAAGGAGGATCGCCTGGCCATGCTGTGATTGTAATGGATGTGGCAAGGCACAAAATAACCGGCCAACTGATCTTCTTATTGGCCCAAAGCTATATGCCAGCTCAGGATATTCATGTGCTTAATAATTTGAAAGAAAAAAGGATAAGTCCATGGTATCGAACATCTTTAACTAATATGATCTTTACCCCTGAATGGACATTTTACGAAGCCCAACTACGTAGCTGGCGTTAAAAATGGTTCAGTAATTACCGATAGAAAATACAGGTTTTCTCCGATTGTTTTTGAATTGGATGATGACTACTTTTGATATGTACCAAAACCAATCCCTATGAAGTTGAGTTCAATTTCTACGCAACCTGCCTGGAAGATCGCAGTTAAAATTTCAGCCTTGGGTCTTTCGCTTGTTTTTATCACTTACGGCTTTGTCTGGTTACTTCTCAGCACCCTTCGGCTTTTTGTTGAAGGCCTGATGCCGTAATACACTAGCCCACATAATTTTATTTCCGCAATGCGGCAGGATTTTCTATGCTTTTAAAAAAATAAAAGCCGGATAGAAATCCAGCTTCGTTTAAAATCCAATATCCTATGAAAAACCGAGGCAAATATGATGTAAATCTTTTGAATAAAAAATTATAGTTTCAAATATTTGTCCAAATACCACAAAAGCCGATCAA
>NZ_CAMLGT010000163.1 GCF_946479605.1 uncultured Lacibacter sp. | reverse complement strand
AGACTTACGACCTGTCCTAATATCTTTAAAAAATAATTGAGCGGAAGAAGAAAGTTTTTGTTCGTCTGGAAACAATGTTTCGTCAAAATGATTGTTGACTATAAAATACAGATACTCCTGAATTGTCACTTCGGTTACATCGATATATGAAGAATCTGAAATAGAAACCGTGCCTAAAATTTTTGTGTGCCTTTTTTGACAATATCCAACATTTCCTGATAGACAGACAAATAAAAAAAGAATAAGGTATTGCATAGACTATTATTAGCAGATTCTACATTATTCACTTACTCAAACCGCAATGCTTTTACCGGGCTTAACTTCCGCACCAGCAAAGAAGGAATAAAAAGAATGATGAAACTTACAACAAACGTAATGGCAACGATCAGCAACACCTGCCACCAGATTATTCTGATGGGTGCTTTTGCAACATAATAAGCCGATTCATCAAGCTTAATAAATCCTGTAGTTTGCTGCAGCCAGCAAATGCCCAGCCCAAGCACTACACCAAGTGTAATTCCTACCAATGTAATGATGAGTCCCTGGTTCCAGAAGATCACCTGCACTTGTCCATTGGTTGCGCCTGTTGCTTTTAACAGCCCGATCATGCGTGAACGTTCCAGCACAAGAATAATAAGGCAGGAAATAAGATTGATCACTGCCACAATACACATGATGATCAGGATCACCGTTTTGTTTGTGCTTTGCAATGCAAGCCAATCAAAAATGTTTGGATAAATATTGCGGATGGGTGTACTGAACCAAACTACGGGCAATTCATCCAGCAATTCATTGTTAACAGCGTAATCTTTCCGGTAATCTTTTAATGTTATTTCATATCCACCAATCTGTGTATCTGTCCAGCCATTTAACCGGCGGATGAGATTCATATCCACAATGGCAAAGGTTTTATCGTATTCTTCAATACCTGTTTTATAAATGCCGCTTACGGTAACAGGCCGCACTCGGGGAACAGTTGTATTGTTATCAATAAAATAAATCAGGATCTTATCGCCCACTTTCGCATTGATCTGCTGCGATGTATATTCTGAGATCACAATTTCATTGTTCTGCACACTGTCATCAAATGCCAGCCATCTTCCTTCTTTCATAAACGGCTGTAACCGTTCTTTTGAAAACTGCATCTCTACTCCCTTCAGCAACACTCCTTCAATGGTTTCGTTTGTTTTCAGCATCGCTGCTTTGGTCGCAAATGCATCTACTTGTTTTACACCGGGGTGTTGTTTAATGCTGTTATAAACAGTATCGTTCTTTTCCACTGGTAATTCTTCTGCAAGGCCCGACGAAGAAGATTGTTGCTGCTGCACACGCAGGTGCCCCCAGAAACTAAACACTTTACTGCTTACTGTATATTGAAACCCTTCCACAAATGCAAAGGCCAATATCATTACCGCCACACTGATAGCCGTTGCCACTGTGGACAATCGGATGATAAAGCGTGAGAACGACTGATTTTTCTGAAACACCAGTCGGCGAGCTATAAATGAAGCTATATTCAAATGGTTGCGGTTATAGTGGCTGTAAAACTAATGGTTTATTAGAAAAGGTTACCCACCTTGTATAAGAAAGCAACCGTTTCTTTGTATTTTGAATCTTGATTGAAACATTTTTCAGTAGCACCGTATGACACATTCTTTCAAAGCACTTTTGTTTTTTGTACTGCTGCTTGCAGTTACAGACAGTTCAGCACAGGAAACAGAAAAAATCATTAAGCCCAATATCCGTTCCGTAAAATTTCATGTAAAAGGCGATCAGTTGTCGTATCCCATCATGCGTTTGAGCAGTGGTGATCAGCTGGAACTTCATTTTGATGACCTTGATGCGGATGTAAAATATTACTCTTACACGTTTGTACTCTGCAATGCCGACTGGACACCTGCCCTGCTTAGCCAGTTTGATTATATGAAAGGTTTTTCCAACGTGCGCATCAATACCTATCGAAATTCTTCATTGGTGCTTACCCGTTATACACATTATACCTGCAACCTGCCCGACCGTAACACAACACCCACAAGAAGCGGCAACTACATCTTAAAAGTTTTTTTGAATGGCGATACTTCGCAGGTAGCTTTCACCAAACGTTTTCTGGTAATTGACACAAGAGTAACAGCAGGTGCAACTGTGGTGCAACCATTTAACACAGCTATTTTTAAAACACACCAGAAACTGCAGTTCAATGTAAATGTGCAGAATATTAAACCAACCAATGTGTTTCAGCAAATCAAAGTTGTGCTGATGCAGAATTTCAGATGGGATAACAGCATCAGCAATCTGCAACCAACTTTTGTACGCCAGAATATTCTTGAATACAACACAGAGAACCAGGCCATTTTTCCTGCACAAAAAGAATGGCGTTGGGTTGATCTCACCAGTTTCCGTTTGCAAACCGACCGTGTAGAAAAAGGCGATTACAGTAACACAGCACAAACACTTTATATAAAACCCGAAGGTGAACGCAAAGATCTTCGCTATATGTACTATCGTGACTTCAACGGCTTTTACCAGTTGATGAATATTGAACAGAATAATCCTTACTGGCAGGGCGATTATGCTTCAGTTTGGTTTCGCTACAGTACACCGGACCGAAAAGAAATACCCAATAAAGACCTTTACCTGTTTGGCGAGTTCACCAATTATGAATTAACGGAAGCAAACCGTTTGAAGTTTAATGCAGAAACCGGTATGTATGAAAACAAACAGTTTCTGAAACAGGCTTTGTACGATTATGTGTATGTAACAAAAGATAAAACCAACAAACAACTGAGTACCGATGTTACAGAAGGAAACTGGTGGGAAGCAGAAAATATTTACACAGTGCTGATCTATTACCGTCCGTTAGGTGGCCGTGCAGATGAGCTGGTGGGGATGACACAGGTGAACTCACTGGCCAACCGTCCTAATTTTAATAACAACAGGATACTGTAATAACTATCTTACATTTTGAAGTGTATATGACACATTATTGCAGCAGTTGGTTCATACCTCATTTGCGCTGTTTGAAAAAAGCTGCCCATTGTACTACACAATGAAAGGATTGCGACGCAACGCTGACACCACAATGAGTTGCAGTTGGTATTAAAAAAAACCTAACTGCAACTCACGTTAGTTATAACAAACTTTAAACTTTCAACTTTTCAGCCTTAAACTTTTCTCTCATTCCCCTATCTTTGCGCCGGCAGGTCTTGCACGACCAGCTCCTGCTGAACTCCCCCAGGGTGGGAACGCAGCAAGGGTAGGCGGTTGTAGCGGTGCGATGTAAGTAACCTGCCATTTTTTATTTTTCTGTTGAAGATGCCCCTTACAAGCCATTATTTCTATCATCTTCAAAACAACAAACTCTACCATGAAGTTTTTTATTGACACTGCCGATCTTTCCCAGATCAAAGAAGCAAATGAATTAGGTATTCTTGATGGTGTAACCACCAATCCTTCTCTAATGGCCAAAGTGGGCATTAAAGGAACAGAAGCTGTAATGCAGCATTATAAAACCATTTGTGAAATGGTGGATGGCGACATCAGCGCCGAAGTGATCAGTACCGATTTTGACGGTATTGTGGAAGAAGGAAAAAAACTCGCAGCTATTCATCCAAACATTGTGGTGAAAGTTCCCATGATCAAAGACGGTATTAAAGCCCTGAAATGGTTCAGCGATAACGGAATTAAAACAAACTGCACACTTGTGTTCAGCGCAGGCCAGGCTATCCTTGCTGCAAAAGCAGGCGCAACGTATGTGTCTCCATTCATTGGCCGTATTGACGACAGTTGCTGGGATGGTATGGAACTCATCAGCCAGATTGCAAACATTTACTCACTCCAGGGTTTTGAAACAGAAATTCTGGCAGCGTCTATCCGCACTCCATTGCACATTGTGCAGGCTGCTGAAGCGGGTGCACATGTTTGTACCTGCCCGTTGAGTTCAATCACAGGTTTATTAAAGCACCCGTTGACTGATATTGGCTTGGCGCAATTCTTAGAAGACGCAAAGAAATTTCAATAAGTTTACTCAAGTCATTGATATTAAAAGCAAGCATTGTTCCCATAATGCTTGCTTTTTTATTTGTGTTTATCCACCAGCCATGCGCAAGCATGCGGCAAAATATCGCATTGAAAATCAATGAAACATCATTAAAATCCTGTTATACCTGCTATAGTTCGTTAGCCATTTTTCATTATTTTTGAACGGGTACACTAACTAAATTCCTATACACCAGGTTACCGGGCTGTGGTTCATTTTAAACCCAACATCCACCCGGATTTAATTCCGTACCAGTGGGGCATTTTTTAGCACAGGCATTGCTTAATCGTTCACTTTAAGAATCAAAACAGGATTTTGAATGAATCATTTACCGAATTTAATTACTGACCTTGCACTCATTCTTGGCGTGGCGGCTATTGCTACACTTCTTTTTAAAAAGCTGAAACAGCCACTTGTTCTCGGCTATATTCTTGCAGGTATCCTTATCAGCAAAAATTTTTCCTTTTTCCCATCTGTTGTTGAGGTGCATAATGTGCAGGTATGGGCAGAGATAGGTGTTATTTTTTTATTGTTCAGCTTAGGCTTGGAGTTTAGCTTTAAAAAACTGGTGCAGGTGGGCGGCTCATCCTCTGTTGCTGCCGCTATTGAAGCAGTGGGGATGTTTGCATTAGGTTATATCACGGGGCAACTATTAAACTGGCCTGTAATGGACCGGGTTTTTCTCGGAGCTTCGCTTGCAGTTTCTTCTACCACTATCATCATTAAAGCTGTTGATGAATTAGGATTAAAGAAGAAAAAGTTTGCCTCACTTGTATTCGGCATCCTCATTGTTGAAGATATTATTGCCATTGCATTGCTTGTTTTGCTTTCAACATTTGCAATAAGCAATACATTCCTGAGTATTGATACGGGACTTTCAATTTTGAAACTTATCTTCTTCATGATTCTTTGGTTTGTAGCCGGCATCTTTTTCATTCCCACATTGTTGAAAAAGGCAAAGAACCTGATGAATGATGAAACACTGCTTGTAGTATCGATTGCCATGTGTTTACTCATGGTTTATCTTGCATCTGCAGTTGGCTTCTCTCCTGCACTTGGTGCGTTCGTAATGGGTTCGTTGCTTGCAGAAACAACCAAAGCAGAAAAAATAGAACACCTTGTTCACCCGGTTAAAGATCTGTTTGGAGCGATCTTCTTTGTATCGGTTGGTATGATGGTGAACCTTCCGCAAATTGTTGATTACCTCATTCCTATCCTGCTCATCACGGTTATTTGCATTGTTGGCAAAATTCTCACTACCGGCCTTGGTGCATTGATATCAGGTAATGGATTGAAAGTATCATTACAAACAGGAATGAGTCTTGCACAGATCGGGGAATTCTCTTTTATCATTGCAGCATTGGGTACCAGTTTAAAAGTAACAAGTGATTTTCTTTACCCCACTATTATTGCAGTATCAGCAATTACAACGTTTACAACACCATACCTCATCAAGGCAAGTACACCGTTTTACAATTTTATTGACAGGAATTTGCCGGAACGCTGGCGTGCATCACTGGAGCGGTATAGCTCTGAAGCACATACCATCACCAGTGTAAGTGATTGGCAGGTATTACTCCGTTCCTTCATCATTAATGTTATTCTTTTCAGTGTCATAAACGGAGCGATCATTTATACTTCTGCCACCTACCTGCCGCCGTGGATTGCCACCAATACTAACTATGCATTTGGTGGTATTACAGCTGCGGGTATTACGTTACTTGTAATGGCTCCGTTCCTATGGGGACTGATTGTACGCAATGAACAGAACGAATCGTTTGTGCGTATTCATGCACAACAGAAATACCGTGGCCCCATTTGGCTGATGCGGTTTATTAAACTGGCATTGGCACTTTCGTTTGTCATCTTCCTGCTCAACCGTTTTTTCTCTATCACCATTGCACTGTATGCAGCAGCTATCATGATCATGATCTACGCAATTATGCGAAAGAAAATACAGCTGTTGTATGATAAAATTGAAACCAGGTTTATCCGCAACCTCAACGACCGTGAACTGCAGGAAGAATTGAAGTTACTGGAAACACAAGCCAGCAAACGGAATACAGCCATGGCGCCCTGGGATGCACACATGACCACTTATGTGATTGAGCCGGAAACAGCATCTATTCTTGGTAAAACACTGGAAGAATTAAGATGGCGTGAAACAATTGGCGTAAATGTAGCCATGATCAAACGAGGACAGATCACCATTGCATCACCACAACGCTGGGAACGGATATTCCCCGGCGACAAAGTATATTTTATATGTACCGATGCACAGGAAAAGAAATTGAATGCGATCCTTCGTCCGGATAAAAAATTACTTGAAAGCCAGGAAGAAATTGAAATGCAGCTTGATAAGTTTACCATTGAAAATGATTCTGTTTTTTTGCATCAAACCATTCGTAACTCAGGTATACGAAACAGTACAAAAGGACTTGTGGTAGGCATTGAGCGAAACGGTGAACGTATCCTCAATCCTGAATCAACATTTGTATTTGAAGAAGGCGATGTGGTTTGGATCGTAGGCGAAAAAAAATCGATCGACGCCATCAGCGCATGACAAACACAAAATTATTTTACAAGCGATCAGTTGCTGAACAACAGATCGCTTTTTTATTGCAGGTATGAAAGCAATTGCCTATGCAGATCCTTCACTCCTTCTGTTGCAGGCTTTTCAATGGCTCTTACATTGTACACCGATGAGGTATAAGGAATCTTTTTATCAACGATAAACTTAGGGATAGCATCAGCAGCAACCGTAATTAATCCAGCGGCAGGATATACCACCAACGATGTGCCCACCACAGCAAAAAAATCGGCCTGCTGCACAATGGGTACTGCTACTTCAATCATCGGCACCGCTTCTTCAAACCAAACAATATGCGGACGAAGTTGTGCACCATCTTCGGCTTTATCGCCCAGCATAATATCGCCGGTAATAGCATAGATCAACTCTTCATTACGTTCGCTCCGCATTTTTAAAATTTCTCCATGCAAATGCAATACATTGGTGGAACCACCACGTTCGTGCAGATCATCGATGTTTTGGGTGATGATGGTTACATCAAAATCGTTTTCCAGTTCTGCTAATCCGATATGTGCTGCATTCGGTTGCGCCTGCAACACATCTCTCCTTCTGTAATTATAAAAATCGAGTACCAGTTGCGGGTTCTTGCGCCATGCACGTGGTGTTGCTACGTCTTCGATCTGGTAACCTTCCCACAAACCATCGCTGTCACGAAATGTACGCAAACCACTTTCGGCACTGATGCCGGCACCTGTTAATACAACCAGTTTCTTTTTCTGCATACCTCAAAAATAAAGAAAGAGTTTAATCAATACGGTTGAGTTGTCTGCCCGGCTTTGCATAACTGTACCTCGCCAGTTTTTCTGTTGAATAATACCCATCAATACCCAACGACGTAACAATGTTGGCTTTCTCCAGGTCAAGAAAACCATCTGCTGCCAAGATCTGCTCATCTGCAAACACACCCGTTACGGCACCAATTACAAAAAATGTATT
This sequence comes from uncultured Lacibacter sp., assembly GCF_946479605.1. The sequence goes on along the minus strand of NZ_CAMLGT010000163.1, from coordinate 1,088 downwards.
GTTGAATTTGATGGGAATAATTTCTTTCAGCTCCATCGCATACTTCACCGGACTTTCAAATACAAAAGGCGCTTTGCTGTACTCGGTGAACTCTTCCGTTAAACCAACCGCCTTGAATTCGCTCTCTTCTTCTGCATATTTCGCACTGGTTTGATGCGCCTGCTCAATAAGGTTTGCCGGAATAAGATTGATTGTATACTGTCCTGTTGCTTCGATATTGCTGAGCGTATGTGGCGCCGCTTCTTTTGGCCTGTTTACAAAACCAATGAGTGCCGGATCGGCACCAATGTGTACAATATTGCTGAAGATGGCGAGATTACTGTTGCCTGCTTTATTCACCGTTGCAATTAAACTGGCGCTTTTAAAACCGCTGAGACTGTTGATGAAATTACCCCTGTAAAACCGTTCCCAACTTTGAATATCTGACAGACTGAAGAAAGCCATTGTTCTTTTTAGGTGCTAAACATTCTGCATAGAAAATTGTTGTGTTTTTCTATGAGTTCTGCTACGTTGATTTTCCCACACCAGTTATTCAAAGCACATCCGGCGCTGGATAAAAACCGCACCGTGTACCTGGTGGAGGAATGGTTATTTTTCCGGCAATACAAATTTCACAAACAAAAGCTGGTGCTGCACCGGGCTTCCATGCAGTTTTATGCGCAATGGCTGAATGAAAATAGTTACAACGTCAACTATATTGAAACAACCAAAGCAGAAAATGATGTACGCAAGCTGATTGCTTCTTTGGCAAAACAACAGATCACTGAAATTCATATTGCAGATGTGGCCGACAACTGGTTGTTGAAACGCATCAGCGAAACCTGTCTGCAACACAAGATCAAACTCGTTGTTCATGCTACACCGGGTTTTCTGAATACGATGGATGATGTGGCTGATTACTTCAGCAAAAAGAAAACTTATTTCCAAACCGATTTCTATACACATCAACGCAAGCTTCGAAAAATATTGCTGGAGAAAGATGGCAAACCACTCGGCGGCAAATGGACCTTTGATGCAGAGAACAGAGAAAAATATCCAAAGAAACAAACGCCGCCCGCTGTAAACTTTCCAAAGGCAAGTAAGTATAT
>NZ_CAMLGT010000162.1 GCF_946479605.1 uncultured Lacibacter sp. | reverse complement strand
GCGATTCCGATTATAACAGCAATTACCAAAAGAATGTAAGAAGAGATGCGGTAAAAAATATTCATATTATTCGACATAATTATTTTCATCAACACCAATGGAGTTTAAAACCGACTCGATACTTTTTGTGTTATTTCGAATTAAGATATCTAATAATTGGAAATGCCAAACCACAAGCAACGAATCTATGACTGCAAAAATGGAACTAAACGCCAAGGTAACTATACTATAAACATCACCATTGTCATTTTCGAATATATTTAGAGAACTGATAAATACAAGAAAAATAAAAAGGATCGCCAATATCCCTAGAAAAACAAGTCCTGTAAAATATAAAAACTTAACAAGGCCTTTTACCCTAACTGCAGGGAAGAACTCTTTTAAAACATAGATGAAAAAAATATTAAAAAATATCACACCCATTCCTCCTGATAGAATTGCCACGGCGTTTGATCTCAATTCAGCCATATCACGCTTAAATTGCCATAGGATTAACAAGTATACAAGAAGAAGCATCACCCATGCAGCTGCACTAAAATAGTTCAACACTAAGAGTACCTTCCATTTGCCTTTAAGCGCTGTCATCTTATTTCAAATCCAGCTTTATCTGCAACTCATCAAACTGCTTGTTGCCAATTTCGCTTGGTGCATCCAGCATCACATCTCTTCCGGAGTTGTTTTTCGGGAAGGCAATAAAATCACGGATACTTTCGCTGCCACCAAGGATAGAACACAAACGATCGAAACCAAAAGCAATACCGCCATGCGGTGGTGCGCCATATTCAAATGCCCCGAGTAAGAAACCAAATTTGTGTTGCTGTTCTTCTGCATCCATACCCAACGCAGCAAACATTTTCTCCTGCAACTCACGTTGGTAGATACGAATTGAACCTCCACCAATTTCATTTCCATTCAACACCATATCGTATGCATTGGCTTTGATGTTGGCATACGGATGCTCCAGATATTTTTCCAGATCATCAACCTTTGGACTGTTGTTGATCATTGTTTCAATATGTGATGGCTTGGGACTTGTAAACGGATGATGCCTTGCTACCCAGCGACCGGCACCACCACCGTCCTGGTCTTCCAATGCAAATTCAAACAAAGGAAAATCAAGCACCCACAATAACTTAAACTCATTTTCTTTTCGCAAGCCTAAACGCTTACCCATTTCCAGTCGGAGTTCGCTTGTTGCTTTACGGGTCCGTTCTTCTGATCCTGCAAGGATCAACACTAAATCACCTGCCTTTGCATCAGCTGCATCGGCAATGGCTTTTAACTTTTCTTCGCTGTAAAATTTATCTACGCTGCTTTTGTATGTACCATCAGCATTGCATTTGATGAACACCAAACCCTTCATGCCAATCTGCGGACGTTTTACCCACTCCGTTAATTCATCGGTTTGCTTGCGTGTGTACTCACTGCAGCCCGGCACAGCAATCGCCAATACGGTTTCTGCTTCATCAAACACTTTAAAATCAACTCCATCAATTAATGCACTTTTATTTTCTTTTGTTGGAAACGTATGTGCAGGAAACTTGATGTTGCAAACCTTCATACCAAAACGGATATCAGGTTTATCATTTCCGTATTGCCACATCGCTTCTTCCCATGTCATGCGTTCAACCGTTTCGGTATAATCAATGTTCTTTACTTCTTTGAAGATAGACTTGATCATGCCTTCAAACATATTGAGAATATCTTCCTGCTCTACAAATGCCATTTCACAGTCAATCTGCGTAAACTCGGGCTGACGATCGGCACGCAAGTCTTCATCACGAAAACATTTCACTACCTGGTAATAACGATCGTAACCACTCACCATCAAAAGTTGTTTAAATGTTTGCGGGCTTTGCGGCAATGCATAAAACTGTCCGGGGTTCATCCTCGATGGAACAACAAAATCCCTTGCACCTTCAGGAGTAGATTTGATCAGGAACGGCGTTTCAATATCCATAAAACCATTACCATGCAAATAATTTCTGGCAGCACGGTTTACGGCATAACGCAATTCAAGATTACGTTTCACTGCGTTACGACGCAGATCGAGGAAACGGTATTTCATCCGCAGATCATCGCCGCCATCAGTATCATCCTGGATGGTAAAAGGCGGAACTGCTGATTTATTTAAAATCTTAAACTCCGTTACGATTATCTCAATGTCGCCTGTGGCAATGTTGGGGTTTTTGTTACTACGCTCACTAACGGTACCGGTTGCCTGCAATACAAACTCACGGCCCAATGGATTTTCGTCAAGCTGACCGGAAAGATCTTCACCTATCAACAATTGAGTGATTCCATAACGGTCACGCAAATCAACAAAAGTGATGGCTGTTCCCAGCTTTCTTACAGTTTGCACCCAGCCTGCAAGGGTTACGGTTGTTCCTACATGATTACTTCTTAATTCGCCACAGGTATGAGTTCTATACATTTCTTAAACGTACTTTAATTAAACAATTTGAAATCTAATTGCAAGTCAATTTCAGCGTAATGAAGCAGACGAGACCACATGAAAAGAAATCGCTGATATTTCTAAACGGAAAAGAAAGCTTCACAATAAGAGCCGCAAAGATAACTATTGAGCGGTAACCAGCCGAAGCGAAGTCAGACTGATTTCTGTTCGTTTTGATGCGTAAGTTCTTCGGCTACCACTTCTTCTGTTTGACGGCTTACTTTCTGCCGGAAACGTTCACTGGTAAAATACATGCCATAGTAAATAAACAGTATGAGTAAGCCAATACCAAACGGAATAAGTGCCATATGCCGCATACCATACTTACCCTCGTCCCAGCCATAGAACTCCCCGATCATCCAGGTACAGTTGGCAAAAATCCAGAATACAACAGCGAGGTTATGCACCAGTTCCGAAATGAGCTTGCGGGTTTGCCAGGTAATAAGTACTGCAGCTAACACAGTTGGAATGATCATGATCAAACCGGGAATCCGAAGGTTAAGCGCCCAGAATGCATCTTTAATAAGCCAGAAAAGAATATGCAGATTTTCAATACGGCGAAACCGTGCCGGAATGGAGTAGATAAGATTTTTATCGCTCATGTTTGCTGATAGTTGAAAGACCGTAAAAATAAGGAATGAAAGGGTGAGTCGCCCGCTGTATTTGGGGTTGCGTACCCACAGTTATCTTAAAAAAAGGACCAGTTATGCCATCTGGCCAAAACACATACCGACATAAAAAAATGGCGAGTTTAACACTCGCCATTAGCTATTTTTCATTCGCCGGCTTTAACTAAACATCTCCCGCACTCTTTCAAAAAATCCTTTCTCTCCTTTTTCTGGTTTTGGGTGAAAGTTCTGGCTTTGCTGTAATTTCTCCAGCATGGCTTTTTCTTCGGAGTTAAGATGCTGCGGCGTCCACACATTCACGTAAATCAGCTGATCACCTTTTTCATAACTCTGAACTGCAGGGAAACCTTTCCCTTTCAGTCTGAAAACTTTTCCGCTTTGTGTACCCGGCGGTATTTTAATTTTTGCACGACCATCGATGGTAGGCACTTCGGCCTGAATACCAAAGACCGCATCGGGGAACGAAATATGTAGGTCATACGCCACATTCAATCCATCACGATGCAGTTGTGGATGTGCTTCTTCTTCAATCAATACGATCAGATCACCGGCAGGTCCACCACGTTCGCCTGCATTACCTCTGCCGCTCACATTCAGTTGCATACCTTCCTGTACACCAGCGGGTATATCGATGCTGATATTTTCTTCGCCATAAACACGGCCTTCGCCTTTACATGCTGTACACTTATTTGCAATGGTTGAACCTTCGCCGTTACAGGTGGGACAGGTGGTTACCGTTTGCATCTGTCCGAGGAAAGTATTCTGTACACGTCTTACCTGGCCACTGCCGCCGCAGGTACCGCAGGTTTGCATGCTGCTTTTATCTTTTGCACCGGTACTGCCGCAAGTGTTACAGCCTACGTACTTTTTAACCTTGATGGTTTTGTTAGCGCCTTTTGCAATTTCTTCGTAATTAAGTTTTATGCGAACACGCAGATTGCTGCCACGAACACCTCTTGTCTTTCCACCACCTCTGCGTTGTCCTCCACCGAAGAAACTGCCAAACACATCATCACCAAAAATATCTCCAAACTGACTGAAGATATCTTCCATGTTCATGCCATGTGCACCGCCACCACCAAATCCACCACGGCCATTGCCGCTTACACCAGCATGTCCGTAACGATCATACTGTGCACGTTTATCTGCATCGCTTAATACTTCGTATGCCTCCGCTGCTTCTTTAAATTTTTCTTCGGCTTCTTTGTTTCCGGGGTTACGGTCGGGGTGATATTGCATAGCCACTTTGCGATAAGCTTTTTTAATCTCATCTGAAGAAGCGCTTTTGTTTACACCCAGTATTTCGTAAAAATCTCTTTTTGTTGACATATCAGCTACTAGCTTTTAGCTGCAAGCTTTTAGTAAAACGCAAACCAGCTTGCAGCTAATGGCTTGCGGCTTGCAGCTTTATTTTCCTACCACCACTTTCGCAAAGCGGATGATTTTATCGTTAAGTAAATATCCTTTTTCAATTTCATCAATCACTTTTCCTTTCAACTCTTCAATTGGTGCAGGAATTTCAGTAATGGCCTCGTGCTTATCTGCGTCAAAGTCCTGACCTTTTGTTTCCATAACTTTCAATCCACGGTTTTGTAATGATGTGCGGAGTTTATGGAACACCAGTTTAACACCTTCATCAACCGGACCAGCTTTCGAAAGTTCAACTTCTGCACGGTCGGCATCATCCAGCACTTCCAGTAACGAAACAATAACTTCTTTGCCTGCAGTTTGCATCTGCTCCACTCTTTCTTTTGCAGTACGACGGCGGAAATTGTCGAACTCGGCCATGAGGTAGAGATATTTTTTCTTTTCCTCTTCCACAGCATCTTTCAATTTTTCCAGTTCGCTTTCTTCTGCAATTTGCTCGTTGAGGTGGTTTACACCGGCGATGTTTTCGTCGGTATTAATATCGGTACTAAAAGCTGTATTGTTAACATCAGCTGCGTTTTGTTCTGTCATTTCGTTCGTCTTTTGTTCCATAAAACGTAAAATTGTCGGCAAAGGTAAGGCCGTCAAGAATATTGCCAATGCCAGAATTTGGACAAAATGTCTTGTATTTGCTCTTCTATCACTTATTACTTCGCAGTTCTAACTATGTACTTCGCAGTTACCATTATCTTTGCCGGCTATGACAAAAGTGACACTCAACAGAAAGATCTCGCAACGTGTTGCAAACGGCCATCCCTGGGTTTTTGCCAACGAAGTAAACCGTGTAGATGGAAATGCCGAGGCAGGTGCAATTGTAGATGTGCATACGCATGATGATAAGTTTTTAGGCCGGGGCTATTTTAACCCGAAATCGCAGATCCTCGTTCGCATACTTACCCGAAAGAAAAACGAAGGAATAAATGATGACTTCTTTTTACACAAGCTGAGCCAGGCATGGAAAGAACGTCAACAGATGGGTTACAAGGAAAACTGCCGTCTCATTTTTGGTGAAGCCGACGGATTACCTCAGTTGATCATCGATAAATTCAACGACTATTTTGTTATTCAAACACTAGCATTGGGCATCGATTTATGGAAAGACGCCATTGTAAAAGCCATCAACCAGATCTTTCAGCCAAAAGGCATTTACGAGCGCAACGATGTGCCTATTCGTGAGCTGGAAGGGATGGAACAGAAAAAAGGTTTCTTGAGTGAACCCTTCGATACCAATATCATCATCAATGAAAACGGTTTGCAGTTTCATGTAGATATTGCCAACGGACAAAAAACCGGCTACTTCCTTGATCAGCAGGATAACCGTCGCCAGATACAGCATATTGTAAAAGATGCAGAAGTATTGGGTGCCTTTACCTACACAGGTACATTTGAAATTCATGCAGCTAAGTATGGAGCTAAAAGTGTACACGGACTTGACATATCGGAAAGCGCTATTGCCATGTGTAATAAAAATGCCGAATTAAATGGCGTTGCTGATAAATGCAAATTTGAATGCGTGAATGCTTTTGATGTGTTGAAAACATGGGTGAAGGAAGGAAAGCAATACGATGTGGTGATGCTCGATCCGCCATCCTTCACCAAATCTCGGGCTACCATTCAAAAAGCAATTACCGGTTATAAGGAAATCAATCTCCGTGGTATGAAGCTGGTTAAACCAGGAGGTTTCTTAGTAACGTCTTCCTGCACCAATCTTGTTCAGCCTGATCTGTTTTTAGAGATCATTCAAATGGCCGCCAAAGATGCCCGCCGGCAATTACGCCAGGTTAGCTTTCAAACGCAAAGCTCCGACCATCCGATTGTGTGGGGTTGGGAGAATACACATTATTTGAAGTTTTTGATTGTGCAGGTGCTGTAGCTGGTTGCTAGTTTATGGTTTACAGTTTCAAGTTCCCGGCTGCAGGTTTCAAGATTGGGCGTTAGAAAACCATTCAGGTTCTATACAAACCTGAAACAAGAAACTTGAAACCAGAAACAAAATTGATTACTTCACTACCTGAAACTTGCCACTCTCAACAACTTTACCGTTTCGGTCGGTCAATTGGAAGATATAAACACCACGGAAGAAATCATTGAGACTTACAACAGTGCGGGGAGTAAGATTATTGACTTCTAAAACTTTCTTGCCAATAAAATTGAACAGCTTAATCGAATAATCTGAAAGCTTAACGTCTTTGAATTCAAAATTGATAAAGGAAGAAGCTGGATTGGGATAAAAACGGACTGCCTTAACCACATTTTCAGCGTTTCCAGACGAAGATCTGTCGGTCTGGGCGGTTGCTGTGGCTATCAAGAGGATACAGGCAATTATGGTTAAAATCCGTTTCAACGAAACAAACTTAGTTTTATTATCAGCAATTTACAAGCTTTTTTTCACAAATCTTAACAGGAGGAAGACAATTTTCTATTACTACCTGCCTTCCTCCTGCCCAAATAAGCTTAATTTAAATCAGCCAGGCATTGGCTAATTGCTTCAAAATCAGGCACTGCATCTTTTACCTCCACCAGTTCTATATATTGAATAATGCCTTCTTTATCAATCACAAACGCACTACGCTTTGATACTCCTTTCATATCAAGTATCCAGTTTTCATACAATGAATCGTATGCGGCCGATACTTCTTTATTAAAGTCGCTTAGCAGTGGAAAGTTGTACCCTTGCTCCTCTTTGTAGCGTTTCAGGGTAAATACTGAATCAACAGATATACCAAGCACTTGTGCATTGGCATTGTTGTAACGGGCAATATCATCCCTCACAGCACAAAGCTCTTTTGTACAGGTACTTGAAAATGCCTGCGGGTAAAACAGGATCAATACATTCTTTCCTTTAAAATCAGACAGATTCACCTTGTTTCTTTCGGTATCGTACAGGCTGAAATCCGGGGCTTTTTGTCCTTTTTGAATATTCATAATTTGGAAGATTAGTTAAAAATCAAAGTCAATAACAACGAAACGATTATTTTGTTAAACAAAAAAAGGGCATTTCTGCAATGCCCTTTGTCCTTTCAGTTTCCTTTTAAATATGGAGCAGGACCTGCTCACCCATAGCATCCGTTCCAAGAATTTTATCGGCCGGCGTTGAGGCATCGGCGATATCACGTGAACGGTAACCATCTTTTAATACTTTATCTACAGCATTAATCACAGCTTCAGATTCTGCTTTCATGCCAAACGAAATATCCAATAATAAGGCAGCGGATAAAACCGAAGCCAACGGATTAGCTACACCTTTACCTGTAATATCGTGTGCTGAACCGTGGATAGGTTCATATACACCCGTACCATCGCCAATCGATGCACTCGCCAGCATACCCATTGAACCTGCAATCTGCGAAGCTTCATCTGTAAGAATATCACCAAACAAGTTAGCTGTCACCACCACATCAAAACGACGTGGATCTTTAATGAGCAACATGGCCGTTGCATCAACAAACTGATGTTCCACTTCCACATCAGGATATTCCAATGCTACTTTCTGCACTACTTCTCTCCACAAACGTGACGTTTCAATAACGTTTGCTTTATCAACAGAACATAATTTCTTTTTACGTGTGCGTGCTGCTTCAAATGCTTTGCGTGCAATACGCTCTACTTCAAAACGGCTGTACTCTGCAATATCATAAGCAGTATCGCCATTGTTCTTACGTCCTTTTTCGCCGAAGTAAATATCGCCAGTCAATTCACGGAAGAAGAGAATATCTGCACCTTTTAAAATCTCCGGTTTAATGCTGGAAGCACCTAACAACTCATCAAACAATTTAATGGGACGAAGATTGGCATACAATCCAAGTTCCTTGCGCATCTTCAGCAAACCTTGCTCAGGACGAACTTTTGCAGAAGGATCGTTATCATACTTCGGATGACCAACAGCACCAAACAATACTGCATCTGATTTGCGCATTTTTTCTAATGACTCATCAGGTAAAGGAACACCTGTTGCTTCAATGGCCACATGACCGATCAACGCTTCATCGTATGTAAATGTGTGACCAAACTTTGCAGCAATCTTATCCAATACTTTTTTACCCACTGCTGTTACTTCCTGTCCGATACCATCGCCCGGAACAATTAAAATGTGTTTTGTTGCCATTGTTATTCTGCTTGAACTTGTTTTGTTATTAAATTTTCAACCGCCGACAGGGTTTTCAACCGCTGTCGGGGTTTCCCCACTCGCCACTCACTACTGACCACTCACGATCATGTTCAACATTTTTTGTGTTGCCTTTATCGCAGATACCGTTTGGTCACTGTCA
>NZ_CAMLGT010000161.1 GCF_946479605.1 uncultured Lacibacter sp. | reverse complement strand
GTTTAGGCCGTTTAAGTGTGGGAAAGGTTACAGATGCAGAATGGGATGTGGTGCTCCAATTGGCAGGTGAGTAAGCTAAGAGTTTGAATAAGTAAAAAGAGTTTAAAGAGTTGGTACAGCCAGCTCTTTTTTTATGCATCATTATGAAGTGCTCTCTTTTTCTTTTTTTCTCTTTTAAACTCTTAGCCACTCTTAGCATTTTTTAACAATTAGCTTCGGTTACATTTTACAGTTAGCGGTATCAATCATTACTTATGATGATACATCAGCAGTTGAGTGATTTGCACGCCGGCAAATGAATTCAGCAAGTACTTCACTGCTTCTGCATCTCTCGCTTCTCATTTTAAACAATTAAACTTATCAAAATGAAAAAGATCATTTTGGCTGTCGTACTATTGGCAGCCGCAGGCGGAGCTTTGTATTTATATTTTTCACCAAAGCTTACAGGTAAACCTTCAACAGCTGTTTACACGGAAACCATCATCGGTGATTGGAAAATTGATTCTGTAGCAGCGAATGATTCAGGCAGTATTGGTTTGTTGCTGCTTGCTCTTGATTCAAATCTTACAAACTACACGATCAGGTTTGATGCCGATGGCGCAATTACACAATTGCTGAACGATAGTATTTTGCCACAGAAAGGAAGATATGAATGGAAAGACAGCGCACAGCTTGTTATTATTGAAGGTGATTCTGCAACAGATAAAGAGGTGATGCAAGTGCTTTCTTTTACACCTGAACAATTCAGTGTTATGAGTGCAGATAGTGCTGTACTGTATTTTAAGCGAAAGAAATAATGTGAAAGCCGGTTGCATTGCAACCGGCTTTTGTGTATTTCAGAACATTTTGTATTCAACTAAAAAAACAAAACGTTCAAAAGTTTTCTCACGTATTTGTTTTTACCACAGCAAGAAATTCTTTTCTGCTGATCATTTTTGCACCAAGACTTTCAAGGTGTGCTGTATGTATCTGGCAATCGATGAGCACCACACCTTCTTTTTGTAACTGTTGTACAAGCGTTATAAATGCATACTTGCTTGCATTGCTCACTTTACTGAACATGCTTTCGCCAAAAAAAATATTGCCAAGTCTTACGCCATATAATCCGCCTGCAAGTTCATTATCAAGCCAGGCTTCTGCACTCAGGGCATGTCCTTTTTGATGAAGCTGGGTATATGCTTTTTCAATTTCTCTGGTGATCCATGTGCCTTCTTTTAGCTTACGTGTTTGCCCACAAAGGTGAATAACAGTGCTGAACGCTTTGTTGAATGTTACAGTAAATGCATTTCGCTTTATCAGTTGCTGCATGCTTTTACTCACGTATAATTCTTCAGGAATGAGTACACACCGGGGATCGGGGCACCACCATAGCGGAGGTTCATCATCATTGAACCAAGGGAAAATGCCGCTTCTGTATGCCAATAACAACCGCTCAAGCTGCAAATCTCCTCCAATGGCAAGCAACCCATCAGCTGTTGCATTGTCAGCAGGCGGAAACCAAAGTTTATCAGTTAAAAGAGTTAGCGACATGTATAATTTGAAAAGTTGGGCAACGGAATGAGGCTTGTCAGGCAATTACTTCTACAGTAGCCCCAATGCCACGTTCAGTAATTGCATCGCAAAGTGGCTTCAGATCATCATACGATCCGTTCTTAACAGCATATTTACCTTTAGTGTGAATGATCCATGCACATTGTTCTGCCTGCTCGGGTGTTTGATCGCAAATGTCGATCAGCGTTTCAATTACCCATTCAAATGTATTCACTTCATCATTCCACATAATCAGGTGGCAGGGTTCTTCCAGATCAGTAAGAACATCTGTTTCAAATAATTCTTTAGTATGTGTGGATAACAATGCCATCAGGTGCAAAATTAATCAGAGATCAGAAATAAACAATTCCTTCATTTTAATAAAGCAACTAAAGCGGTATAATAGTTGTCATAAATGGGTTGCCAGAACAATAAAAGCGCATGAAATTCAGACTTCTACCCAAAAAAAAGAAAACAGATACCAATGTTCCCAAGCGGGAGGCTATTGTGCTGTCGATTGATAGTAATAACCGTGGGCTTGATTTTTTGGTGGAATTGTTCAGAAAAATACGACCGGCCGATGTGAATGATAAAGAAGCTGCTGAGCTTAAATTCAAGGCGTTCCTTTTTCAGCTGCAGGAAGACCGTTCATTGCTTTTTTCTATACGTAAGGCATTACTTTCTCAATTTGCAAAAGCTGATCTGTCAACCGCACTTACCGAAAGTGGGTTGTTAAGTTCAAGAGGATTTGTGCAGGAGTTAAGTTCAAAGATCAAACATAAGATCATACCAGCATTGCTTGAACCTGTTGATTTTCTGTTTGTGATTGAGCGTGTGTTTTATAAACGCAATGATTATGTGTGGATAGAAAAGATTGACCCGGGGTTGTGGAAGTTGTTGTTTGAGCGCATTGGCATTGAAGTTAATCTTCATGAACCATCGCTGAATACACAGTTGGTAAAGGCTATGCAAACACTGTCGTACAGATTGGCAATGATGGGGCTTGAAAAAGAGATTATCCGACTGCACGATTCTCATAACGATGCAGTTTTTCCTTTTGTGGAGCAGAGCCGGTTGGTAAATATGCTTATTGAAAAAAAGAAGAACACGCATAAAATTGATGATGAGAAAGTAATTGCAGCCGGTATTTATGAGGCATTGCACAACTGTTTGCAGAGTATCCGCTTTATAAAAGAACAAAGAATAAATGTGGGCACAAGCCTTGCCGAAACATTTTTGCTCACCCGTATGGAGCAGCATGTGGAACGTATTTTATTGATTCTTGATGCGGTTGATAATGACCAGCACTTTGATATTGATCGTTTCATTACTTATTTTATTACTGTTGTAAGAAACCAGAACAGGAAAACCAGTTTAGGTGAATTTCTTTCGCAAAACCTAGGGTTGTTGGCCTACCAGATATCCGAACATGGCGGAAGAAGAGGCGATTCGTTCATTACCAAAACAAGAAAAGAGTTTTACCGTTTGTTTATTGGTTCGTTGGGTGGTGGATTTATCATTTCATTTATTGCGATTATTAAGAACTTACTGGTAAGGGTTACACTTGCTCCTTTCTGGCAGGGAGTGGCATACAGTGCAAATTATAGTATGGGTTTTCTTCTTATTCAGTCAACCGGATCTACACTTGCAACAAAACAACCCGCTTTTACAGCATCGGCAGTAGCAAGTTCATTAGACAGCACGAAACTGAAGGGAAGACCCGATCTTGATAATCTTGCCGTAACAATATCACAGGTGTCAAGAAGCCAGCTTGCTTCATTTGCAGGTAATTTGCTGGTGGTTTTTCCACTCACCTATTTACTTGCGTTTTTGTTTTTTAAAATTGCGGGATGGAAGATTGCTGAAGGGCCCGCTGCATTGGAGTTGCTGCAGGCGCAACATCCTTACCAAAGTCTTGCATTGCTGTTTGCCTGTTTTACAGGATTCTTTTTGTTCCTCAGCGGATTGATAGCAGGTTGGGTAGAGAACTATGTGGTGTACGCTCAATTACCGCAGCGGATTCAAATGCATCCGGTGCTGCATCATTCGTTAGGAAAAAAGCAACTTAACTGGCTGGTTTACCTGGTTGAAAATAAACTCGGGTCTATTGCAGGTAGTGTGTCACTTGGTTTCTTTCTTGGTATGGCTGCATTTTTTGGTAAAACATTCGGTATACCGTTTGACATCAGGCATATCACTATTTCCGCAGGTAATGTGGCTATTGGTTTTTTTGGAATGGAGGGCCCTGTTAATTACCGTTACCTCGGTACAATATTACTTGGTGTGGGAATGATCGGCTTTCTGAATTTCTTTGTGAGTTTTGGACTGGCATTTTATGTGGCAGTAAAATCAAGAGGAATAAAGTTGAGAGATTACCCGGAATTCCTGGGCATACTTTGGCGATATATTCGCAAACGGCCAATGGATTTTGTGTTACCACCGAAAGGATAACAAAATATGCAAGAGATGTAAACAGTGTAACTCAAGGTGCCTAAAAATAAAAAACCTCCGAAATTTCGGAGGTTTTTTGTGGAAGCACACGGGCTCGAACCGCGGACCCTCTGCTTGTAAGGCAGATGCTCTGAACCAACTGAGCTATGCTTCCTTGATTGGGAGTGCAAAGATAAGGGTAGAGGTATTTCAAAAAAAAACTTTTTTGAAAAATATTTTTAAAAGAAACCCTGCTGATCAACAGGGTTTCTTTTAATGGTTATCAGTTTACGTCTTTGCCTTCTTTCAGTTTCGTGATCATTGCTTCAATGCTCTTTTTGTTTTGCTCATCGGGGGCAAGTTGCAATGCAAGATTCGCATACTTCAATGCATTTTTGTAATCGCCATTTGCAGAATAACCTCTCGTGAGGCCGACAGATGTAGTAAACTGCCCGGGATTTTTTTCATAGTTCTGTTTAAATACTTCAAGCGCTTCCTTGTTTTTTTTCAGTTGCAGCAATTGTCTGCCATATTGATGCAGGTCCTGCATGTTACCAAAGCTCATTGCTTTTTTCATAATGGCTGTTGCTTCTTCTGAGCGTTCAAGTTTTTCCAGTATCTGAGCTTTAATGGTCCATGTACCAAATACCCTGTCGCCACCAAAACTGCGGCTTGAAGCAGAGTCGGCCCAAAGCAATGCCTCTTCCAGATTTGTATTTCGTTGCAGACACCATGTGGCAGCCTGGTTCCAGCTTTGCCAGATAAATCCTTTTTCTGTACGCAACTCTTTGCGGAATGATGCCAGCTGTTCTTTCACATAATCTGTTTCAATCCGGAATGGGAACATTTGTTTTTCCCATTGCAATGCTACAGTTGCCCCGGCTTCGCTTTCGTTCATGAATTCGTATTTGAGCCATTCAACAGACTGATTTAATGTAACAGCTTTCACAGGCACACGTAATGCGTCTTCTTTTGGATCGTAAAAATAATGTCCCCACGAAGTGGAATTGTTTGAAAGGATCAATGTGGAGCCAGCAGGATCGTAGGCAAGAAATAATCCATAGCGCCCTGCTTTTACCGGTTTGCCTTCTACAGTAACATCGGTACTGAATTCAATGGTTGTATTTTCATTGGCACCTGCACGCCATGGTGCAGACTTGCTGCTGCCAAAACCAGGATCGGTAAAACCAACAGGAACCAATTCTCCCCATACTTTTCCTTCACGTCCTTTAACTGCAGGCCGGTCGTAATGAATCGTAATATCGGTTAAACCCACCCGTTCGCTTACGGACGCTTTTTTATTTCCACCACTTGGCGCAACGGTAAGTGGTATTTGAGCAAAAGCAGAAACACTGAGCATGCAGACTGTAAAAAGCAAGAATAATTTTTTCATTGAATGATAAGTTTTACTGTAAGCTAATAAAGAATAACTGAGAATGCTACATGAATTTGATTAGTGAAATACAAACCGGATAGATGGAGTTTTTAAGATGCATGACTTTGTGAACACAATTTTTATTGCCAATATTTTTTTTAAAAGTTTTTTAAACATTATATTAAAAACATTGTTTGTAAATGTGAGTGCTAAAGTTGTTTCATTTTTTGAATATGTAGAATGACGTTTTTTGAGAATGGATTTGCAGTATTATTGCCTTTCTGAACCACATGCATTTACCCAAGGATATTTCCGCATTGGAGCTTCTTCCTTTTTTTGAGCTCACACCCGATCTTGTTTGTATTGCAGGAAAGGATGGATATTTCCGCAGGGTCAATCAGTCTGTCATAACTAAGCTTGAGTACACAAAAGAGGAGCTATTTGCAACCCCCATCTCTGAATTTATTCACCCGGAAGACAAAGCTTTTACACAGGAACACCGCAATAAACTGATTAACGGGCAACCGCTTGTAAATTTTCAGAACAGGTATGTTTCCAAAAGCGGGAAAATTCTTTGGCTTAACTGGACGTCTGTTTATTTTCCGGAGCGTGAAGTGGTATTTGCCATTGCAAAAGATGTAACCGAAAAACGGCTGGCTGAACTGGAAGTGGAAGCAAAGTATAACCGTGTGAAAAACCTGGTAGGTTATTTCAAAGGGAATATTGAACGTGACCGAAAATACCTTGCTGTTTCTTTACACGAGGAGCTTGCACAATTACTGGCTGTATTGAAAATTGATATTGACTGGATAAAAGGGAAAAAAGAAGAATTGCCCGATGCTGTGGCCGAACGTCTTGATCATGCAAATACAATTACAACGTTGCTGATAAAAACAATTCAGCGGATATCATTTACTATCAGCCCGGGTATGCTGGATGATCTTGGTTTAACAGAAACATTGAAATGGCATTGCAATGAACTGAGTTTGATCAGTGCAATCAAATGCACTTTAAGCGGTACTTGTAACGAAGCATTGCTCAGCAAAGAAATACAGCTGGATGTTTTTCGTGTTTGCCAGGAGGCATTGCATAACATCATCTATCATTCAAGTGCAGCGAATGCAACCATCGTGATTGCTGAAAATGATCACGAATTTTCTTTTTGCATAACAGACGATGGTGTGGGTTTCGATGTATCAGCTACAACCAATCATCCCGGATTAACCGTTATGAAAGAGCGTGCAGCTTCCATCAACGCATCTGTAACCATGAGCAGCAAAGCTGGCTGCGGAACAGAAGTGAAACTGATATTGAAAAAATAATTTTATTGCTTACGGTATTGTACAGACAGATCCCTGATGTAAATATTGCGGAAATCAATCGGTTGTCCTTCGCTTTGCAACGCAATAAAACCGCTGCTTAACAATTTTCCGTCCTGTTTTATTTTCGGATCGAAACGGTTTACAACTCCACCGCCAATTTGTGGTTTGGAATATTGCAATACCGTATCGCCATTAATGATGTGTGTAATCAATGAATCGCCCAATACAATCAATTCAGCACTTACCCATTGTTCACCATCGTATGTTTTTGAAGATGAGTTGATGCAATGCGATGGAACAATTGTTCCTTTCTGTACCACTTCTGTGCCGGGTGAACACATATTGCCTGTTGTGCGTGGTTTACCATCGCCAAGCCCGCCAAGAAACTGCATCTCTACAGAAATAGGCCAGTCTTGTTCTTTGGGCATGGTATGCGGATCCTGTGAGTGAAACATGACGCCACTGTTGCGTAACGTGTACGAAGGTGCCGATTTGAACCATTCGCCCACGAAACGATATTCAAGTTTCAGATGATAGTAGGAGTAAGGTGTTTTGTAATAAAGGTGTCCGAACTGTTCGTTGAATTGATCGTACTGATCATAACGGACTTTAATCATATTATCTTCCACACGAAAGGTGTTACCAAAGTTGACACCGACTTCATGATGATGGATCTTTACAAACCAATCGTTCATGTCTTTACCATTGAAAAGCGGCACCCATTTGCTGTTTGCAGTGGATTGTTTGCTGTTACTGCAACCGCATAAAACAGCAATGACAGTAAAAAGAATTGTGGCAGAAGTAAGAAAGCGTTGCATTTGGAATAGTATGAATTCCGAAGATAGGCGAAAGAACGGAATTGAAGCTGAGGTAACGATTGCACAAAGCTGAAGAACAGTTAATGCTGTTGTGATTTATCGGGCCGGTCATGATAGCCCCATTCCTGATCATTGGTAAGATCTTTATCATCATATTTACCGTAGTGAACAATACTCCATGCCAATGCAAGAAGCAGAACCGGGGAGAGGAAGAACATGATATAAACTATGTTTGTAAATAACCCCAACTGTATAAGAAGAATGTAGACCAGTAAATAGAAACTGGCAAAAACGGCTATATGATCCGGATGCTTCAGCATAACCTTGCATCTGTTGTTAAGTTACAACAAAAAGCGGACCTGGGTTGCCAGGTATATTTAGTTGGCAGTTGAAATATAAGTTGAAGATAAAAGCTTGAGAGCTTCCGGGAGGGAAACCTGGCAGGGAAGAAAGATACTTTCGCTGCAAATGGTGGTTTTTATTTTTGCTGAGCTGACATGACGTCAAAGCGAAACGCTATGACACGACGACGAATCGTTTTGATGCATCAGCGGAAAGGATTGACACTCTAACGAAGTGATCTGACGCAACAGCGAAGCAATTTGACATTTCAGCGAAGTGTATTGACTGGTTAACTAACTGCATTGACGTTGTTGTGAAGTGGTTTGACAGATTGCGTAATTCCTTTGACGCACAGGCGAAGTATATTGACGGGTTGAAATAGCTGATTTTGGTGAGTGGATGATGCGTTTCGGAAATTTCGGCAGGGTATTTTTGTTTTTGTTTCCCGGCAACGTCCCCATATAGCATAATGCAGGCTCTCAGCTTTCGTTTAGTGGGAGACGTTGCTGCGAAAGATATTTAAATGAACTAATTTGTTGTTTTTAATAAATATAATAATGAAACTCTGCCTTGTCTTGATTGTTGCTCTTTTTCATGGGGTTACTAGTTATTCACAAGTGAAATCTAAAGAAGTGAATGAGATAATAAACCGGGCCAAGTCAAGAGAAGAACACTTACGTTTAGTGGTGGATATGAATATGGATTCTTTAAACAAAAAGAACAATCCGTTCTCGGAAAAATTTTATCAGAATAAGTCAAGGCATTTGCTTGAGAAAGTAGAGTTATATCTTCCTGCAGGCAGATGTAGGATTTTTTATTATTTCGAAAATGAAAAGCTTGTTTATGTAAATGGGCGAGACTCCTCAACATTAGTTCCTTTATTTATTGAGATTGTTTATCAGGGCGATAAAGTTTTATATGCAAGCCATTCAGGTCAACATGGATTTTATAGTCAAGCTCAGAAATTAATAGAAGAAGCAAAATCGTATCAGTTGCGATACAAACTATTCAACACGGCATATAAAACCCAA
>NZ_CAMLGT010000160.1 GCF_946479605.1 uncultured Lacibacter sp. | reverse complement strand
GAAGTAGAAGCCATGCATGGTGCAGCCATCACTGCATTAACGATGTATGACATGTTGAAACCATTGGATAAAGGCGTGGAGATTTCTTCCATCAAACTCGAAAGCAAGAAAGGTGGTAAAACAGATTTCAAAGATGAACTGAAAGAAAGCATCCGTACCGCAGTCATTGTTTGTTCCGATTCTGTGGCAGCAGGTACCAAAGAAGACAGCAGTGGTAAAGCTATTTTGCAAAAGCTTGAACAGCATCAACTCAAAGCATCGGTGTACGAAATCATTCCCGATGAAATGGAAGCCATTCAATCGAAAGCCAAACAATACAGCAACGAAAATTATAACCTCATCTTATTCACCGGCGGTACTGGTCTTTCGCCAAGAGATATTACTCCCGAAGCGATTCAACCCTTGCTTGACAGGGAAATACCCGGGATGATGGAAGCGGCACGCAACTATGGTCAGCAACGCACGCCGTATGCCATGTTATCGAGAGGCGTGGCCGGTTTCATCGGCAACTCACTCGTGATCACCTTACCCGGTTCAACCAAAGGCGCTGAAGAAACGATGGATGCTTTATTTCCTTATGTGTTGCATTTGTTTCGTGTGGCAAAAGGAATGCGGCACGATTAATTATGGTAAGTGATTGATTGTTCACGAGTTTATTTTTTCAGTATTCATAATTGCTTCAAGAAAAGCAGGGTTAACTTTTGCTTTTAAACAGTATTTACATTACTGCAGACTTCTGTCCTGAATTGATGTGTTTGCAGGGAAGCAGCACAATCATATTCTGTTCTTTAATAAAAAAAACAGGTTGATCGGCAGAATTTCAAAAGAATAATTGTCAAAAATACATTTGGAGATAAGCTTTTTATTTCTTTCAACTAATTGATTTACATAATATTAAATTTTTTTAATTTGATTTGCCGTCATGAAAAGAACCATTTCTTGTTTTGATGGCTAAACATTGCTTTGGTAGCTTTGTGTTATCCAAATGGGAAATGAACAAATGGTTCACCTTCGGATAACTTCAGCAAAAGCTGATCAACAATTACAGATCTCTTTTTTTATATGGCAAGCAATCGTTAACGGTCAACTGTTTCTACAGATGACCTTTTTTATTTTCAGCCAGTTCTAACAGCACTTCATTTTAAAATAGTTCCTTTCCTCGTTTACAAAGTCAATAGTTTTGCAGCCTCAAAAGGTGCGGGATCAATTTTTATGAACTGGAAATATATTGCAGCGGGTGTTGGGTTTGCTCTCTTGTGGTCTTCGGCTGCATCAGCAACTAAAATTGCATTACAGTCAGCACAGCCATTTGTACTATCAGTCACCCGCTTCTTCATTGCAGGTGCAGGTATGCTTTTTTTTGCGCATGTTATCTGGCGAAAAAGATTACCACAGAATAAAGAATGGTTGTTCATAGCGCTTTACGGGTTACTTAATATCAGTTTATATCTTGGTTTGTATGTAGTGGCTATGCAGGAAGTGGCAGCAGGGCTTGGGAGTATGGCTGTAGCAGTGAATCCTGTTTTGATCAGTATTATCTCAGCTGTTTTGTTCGATCATCGTATAACAATTTTGCACTGGCTTAGTTTGGCTCTTTGCAGTATAGGTGTATTTGTGGCCGCATGGCCATTATTACAAAACAGTTTTGCAACAACCGGAGGTATACTCATTATGTTGTTGAGTATGCTGGCCTATTCTGCCGGTGCAATTTATTTTGCCCGAACTAAATGGAACGGTCTGCATATACTCGTGATCAACGGATGGCAGACATTGATCGGAGGGTTGTTTTTAGTACCTGTATTATTGTTTACTTATCATGAGCAACTCAATCAGTTTGATCTTCGTTTCTGGGGCGGGGTATTATGGCTGGCAGTTCCCGTATCTGTTGCAGCAGTTCAATTGTGGTTATGGCTTTTAAAACGTAATGCAGTAACAGCATCGTACTGGTTATTTTTATGTCCGGTATTTGGTTACATGATCGCTGCAGTAAGTTTGAACGAACCTGTCAGCATATTTACAATTGCCGGGGTATTGCTGGTAACGGCAGGCCTGTACATGGCGCAGCGTGGCCGAAAGGTGAAAGCATAATATCTATCAATATCCTGTTATGATAGTTGTAATTTCCCCTGAATTTTTTTGGTGTTTATCCTTTTTTATGTTTGAATAGGCGGGTGAAGTTGGAAATATTGTTGAAGCCGCTGTTGCATGCAATTTCAGTAAAGGAATGTATAGTGTCGTTCGATTGGCGGGCTTAATAACCAAGTCAATTCCAGTATACAATTATCGTAAAGGAGATTTTCAGGCGCTATACAACGCAGTAATTCCTGGGTGGGGAAAAGATTGGCATGTTTATAAAAAAGTGGAAAAACTTTTCTTATTTTTTTAAGAAGTTTCAAAAGTTTTTCTACTTTAGCTATGAATTGCTAATACGATTGCCTTTATGCTGCTTAAAAATAATCGCTACAAGCGCCAGATTCAGAAGCATTTATACTTTGAAAAGGAGCTTTCGCTTGCTGATCTCAGTGTTCTTACTGATAAAAGCATTCCTCTTACAACAAGGGTTTTAAACGAACTTATTGAAGAAGGGGTAGTAGTGGAGTCGGGTTATGCTCACTCTACAGGAGGCCGTCGTCCACTTGTTTATTCTCTCAAATCAGACATCTTATATATTGTATCTGTTGCCATGGATCAGCTGGTTACCCGTATTGCTATCCTTGATATGCAGAACAATTATTTTATGGAGCCGCAGCGTGTTGAATTGCCATTGAGCAATAATCCCGATGCGCTTTCACAACTCACACAGCATATTAACAGTTACATTCTTGCATCGGGCATTTCAAAAGAAAAAATTGCCGGTATAGGTATTGGTATGCCAGGTTTTGTAGATGTAACCAAAGGCATCAATCATTCATTTCTCAAAACAAAGCCTAACAGCAGTATTGTTAGTACGGTGGAAGCTGCAGTGGGTGTGCCTGTGTTTATTGATAACGACTCAAGCCTTATTGCATTAGCTGAACTGAAGTTTGGTGCAGCACGCAGCAAACAAAATGTAATGGTGCTGAATATTGGTTGGGGTATTGGTTTGGGAATGGTTGTAAAAGGTGAACTGTTTCGTGGTAACAATGGTTTTGCAGGAGAGTTTAGTCACCTTCCGTTATTCTCAAATAATAAAATGTGCAGCTGTGGTAAAAGCGGCTGTCTTGAAACAGAAACTTCTTTATTTATTGTTACAGAAAAAGCCATCCGTGGTTTAGAAGAAGGTAAGGCATCACTGCTGAAAGATCTTTCAGTGGAACATGCAGAAGATTCCTCAAAAGCCATTATGGAAGCAGCTTCGCTGGGCGATAAATATGCAATTGAATTGCTTTCTGAAGCCGGGTATCATATTGGCCGTGGTATTGCTATTCTTATTCACCTGTTCAATCCCGAACTGATTGTGTTGAGTGGCCGTGGTTCTGTTGGTGGCAAAATATGGCTGGCACCCATTCAGCAGGCCATCAACGAACATTGTATTCCTAAAATAGCCGAAAATACACACCTCGAAATTTCATCACTGGGTTTCCAGGCTGAGCTGATTGGTGCAGCTGCTCTTGTGATGGATCATCTTGACACACTTGAACGGCGAAAAAGTAAAAATGCCGGCAGTGAGGTAGAGATGTAATTTGATCCGCTCCTGTTAATACACTTACTTCCATTAATTGCTTGTCTTTTTTTTCATTAACCCCATAAACAAACTGCAATGAAAATGTTGCTTCAACGATTGCTGCTTTTGCCCATGGCAGCTATGTGCTTTCTACAGGTGATGGCACAGGAAAAACGATTGGTTACGGGTGCTGTAAAGGATTCAGATGGTAATCCTGTGCAGGCCGCAACCGTCACAGAAAAAGGAACCACCAATTCGGTTGCTACCGATGGAAAAGGTGTATTCAGTATCAGTGTTGCATCATCTGCAACATTGGTCATCAGTTCAGTTGGTTATAATGATGTAGAAGTAAAAGCATCATCAACCAACATCAGTGTAACATTAGAATCGGCTTCAAAAGAATTACAAGGTGTGGTTGTAACAGCACTTGGTATCAAGCGTCAGAAAAAATCGCTTGGTTATGCTGTACAGGAAGTAAAAGGCAGCACACTTGTAGATGCACGTGAGCCAAACCTTGCTAACTCACTTACAGGTGTGGTTGCAGGTTTACAGGTAGTACGTTCAAGTAACGGTCCCGCAGGTTCATCAAAAATTATCTTGCGTGGCAGTAATTCGCTTACAGGTTCTAACCAGCCATTGATTGTGGTGGATGGTGTGCCTGTTGACAACTTTACAGGTGGTAACAACAACGATTACTGGAATCCTTCATTGGATTATGGTAATGGTTTGGCTGATTTGAACCCAAGCGATATTGAATCAATTACAGTATTGAAAGGACAAACAGCTGCTGCCTTGTACGGTTCACGTGCAGGTAACGGAGCAATCCTTGTTACAACCAAAACAGGTAAAAAGCAGGCAGGCCTCGGTATGTCGTTCTCAACCACATTTGGTTTTGAAAGTGTATTTACCAATCCTGAAATGCAGAATGTGTTTGGTCAGGGAAGCAATGGCACTTTTGATGCAACATCAGGAGCAAGCTGGGGCCCGAAAATTTCCGGACAGCAGGTAACCAACTGGAATGGCAAACCTGAAAATCTTACGTATCATAACAACGTAAAGAATTTTTACGATAAAGGGTTTAACCAAAACTATAACCTCACTTTCCAGCAACAGTTCAATAATATTTCGGTGTACAGCTCTTTCAACCGTTTTGAAGATAAAAGCATGATCCCCGGTGCAAAACTGTTACGCCACAACTTTACTACACGCAGTGTTGCTAAATTCGGCAGAGGAGATAAATGGACTGCTGATATGAAAGTACAATACTCAAATACAACTGCTCAAAACCGACCGTTGGCAGGTAACAACACCAATAACGTTGCAAGATTGTTGTACACGTTACCCATTTCAATGGATGTTACACAATTCAGAGCGGGTACTGATCGGTTTGATAATATGATCTGGTGGAACCAGTCTTCACAAGTGAACCCTTACTGGAGAAGTAAGAATGCATTGAACCAGGATAGCCGTGATCGTTTCATTCTTACTGGTTCATTGAAGTATGATATTGCCAGCTGGTTAACTGCTGAAGTGAAAACAGGTGTGGACATGTACACCAATAATTATATCACCAAAGTAAGAGCCGGCAGCCCTATTGCAACCAATGGCCGTTATGGTACAGGTAAATCAGTTTTCTCTGAAGCAAACTACAGCGGTATGTTAACTGCTAAGAAAGATAACCTCGTCTCTAAGCTGAGTGCAAACGCAATGATTGGTGGTAACCTGATGCTGCGTAAAGGTTCTGGTATTGATGGTTCCGCAAATCTTGTGGTGCCAAACCTGTTCTCATTGGGTAATGCGGTTGGTAATCCTTCTATTTCAGAATGGATCAGTGAAAAGCGCATCAACTCAGTATTTGGAACTGCTGGTGTAAACTGGGATGAATATCTCTATCTCGATGCGACCTTCCGTAACGACTGGTCTTCTGCTTTAGCAAAGGCAAACCGTTCTTATTTCTATCCTTCAGTAAGTGCAGCAGTTGTTGTATCTGAAATGCTGGAAAGAAGCAATGTAAAAATGCCAAGTTGGTTCAGTTATGCAAAATTGAGGGCGTCTTATGCTTCAGTAGGTAACGATATGGATCCTTATCAACTCTACAACTCTTATTGGATTGGCCGTGACCCCAATAATGCAACTACCGCCGGCCGTAACAGTACATTGTTTGATGAAAACGTAGTGAATGAGCTCATCAAATCAAAAGAGATCGGTGCTGAACTGAAATTCTTCAGCAACCGTGTAACAGTTGATTTCTCAATGTATAAGAACAATGCAACAAACCAGCTGATCAATCTGCCACTCGACGCAACAAGTGGATATACTTCTAAAAAGATCAATGCAGGTAACATCCAGAACAAAGGTTACGAGATCATGGTGGATGCACGTGTGATCAACAAAGCAGATTTTGTGTGGAATGTTTCTGCCAACTTCTCACACAACGATAACTCCATCATTGATATCCTCAAAGATTCAGGTGTAACAAAATATGCATTAGGTGGTTTCGATAACCTGGCTATTACTGCAACAGCAGGTGAAAAGTATGGCGCTATTTACGGAACAACATACAAACGTGTAACCGATGATAAGAGCCCTTACTATGGTCAGCTGATTATGAATGGTACAACAGGTTTGCCACAGTTGGGTGAGTCAAATGTGTTCCTTGGTAACCAACAGGCTTATGGTTTATTGGGTGTAACCAATACATTCGGTTACAAAGGAATTACACTTTCGTTCCTGGTTGATGCACGCTTTGGCGGTAAAATGTTCTCTTCAACATTAGCAGCTATGCAGGCAAATGGTACTGCTGCAGAAACAGTAGTGAACGGTGCAAGAGAAAATTTTGTAGTGGATGGTGTGGTGCCTGATGGTTCGGGTTTCAAAAAGAATACAATTTCTGTAACTCCGCAAAATTATTGGACAGCTGTTTCAACAACAGGTAACATGGGCATTATTGAAGCAAACATTTATGATGCAAGCAATGTGCGTTTAAGAAATGTGCAGCTTTCATACCAGTTGCCAAAATCGTTCCTGTCGAAGGCACGTATTCAAAAAGCAACTGTTGGTGTGTCTTGCAACAACGTATGGCTCATTTCAAGCCACATGAAAGGTTTGGATCCAGAATCAGTATTTGCAACAGGTACCAATGCGTTGGGTTTTGAAAATGCAAGCCCTCCCACATCAAGAACAATCCTGTTTAACCTCACACTCAATTTCTAATTCGATTAAACGATTTATATGAAAAAAATATTCTTCACAACAGGAATGATGCTGGCAATGGCAGCAACCATCCCTTCCTGTAAAAAATTCGATAGTCTTACAGTAAGTCCTACTGCAGCTACATCCGATCAGGTGCAGGTAGAGTACTTGCTCACCAACTCAATCGTTGGTGCACAAATGGATCCACATATTGCAGAACGTGTATTTGTGCTTTACTGGCGCAATGCATCTCATCAGCAACTAGGCAGCACTATTGCTATTGGTACAGATGATGATGGCTGGAGCAGCGATTATTACCGCTACATTTCTGAATGGTTGAACAATGCAAACGCAGCTATCCAGGTAGCAAACGAAAAAGTTGCGGCGGGAAATATCAAACCTTATACAAATAATCTCCTGCAGATGTCGAGGATCTGGAGAGCTTATTTGATGAGTGAAATGTCAGACAATTTCGGCCCTATTCCTATCAATGGTTTCCAGGGTGTAAACCCAACTTTTTCTGATGTGAAAACAGTATATTATTTCCTGCTGGATGAGTTGAAAGATGCATCAGCAAAACTGGAAACAGGTGTAACGGCAAAACCTGCCGATGCAAATGGTGATCCTGCTTATGCATACAATTATGCAAAGTGGAAAAAATATGCCAACTCAATGCGTATGCGTTTAGCTATGCGTTTGAGCGAAGTGGATGCCGCAAAAGCAAAAACAGAATTTGAAGCAGCTGTTGCAGGTAGTGATTTTATTGCATCTGCTGCAGACTTCTTCCAGGTGCAGGAAAAAGACGGATGGGATCCGTTAACAGGTGTAATGAGCCGTGAGTGGAATGCACAGGTACTTTCAGCTTCTTTGAATAATCTCTACACCGGTTTGGGTGGTATTCAAACAACTGCTCAATTGCCGGCTTCTTTTCATGCTGCTGTTAAGCCAGCTGATTATGTTGGTTTACGTTTAGTAGATCATTTTCCTTTAACAACCAATAATCCTGTAGCTCCATACTGGATGGATGGTTTACCAAATAAAATCGATCCAAGAGCATATAAGGCCTTTGCGATACCCGGAGATTTCACTGATCCTGGTTTTTGTTTCTATCCATCATGGGATAACAGTGCAAGGACCACTGACCGTGTTTTAGCAGCCGGTGGCGCATCAAACGTTGCAGTAAACATCAATGCAACAAATACATTCAATGGTTACAACGGTGGAGATTGGGGAGCAAAAGGCGGAAGAAATACGGTGAGAGCATGGGGTGGTTCAATGCCACGTTTGAAGCTGCAGTACAGAAACAGTAAAAACAAACGCATCTTCTTTGCTTCATGGGAAACTTATTTCCTGATTGCAGAAGCTGCAGTACGTGGCTGGACTGTTCCAATGAGCGGACAGGCTGCTTATGAAAAAGGTATTGAAGAAAGCTTTGCTTACTGGGGTGTTAGTTCTAATTTCGCTGCCTATAAAGCATCGACTGATTATAACAGATGCGGTACATCTGTAAGCTGGACACATACAACAGAGCCTGCTGCCAGCTATACTGCAAGCTATGTGGATGGTTACACGAATACACCTGGTACTGCAACCATTCTTTATCCTGTAAATACGATCTATAAAAATGGAGCAGTAAAGAATGATTTGCTGAATAAGATCATTACGCAGAAATATATTGCACAAAACCCCTGGTTGCCTTTAGAAGCATGGAGCGATCACAGAAGACTTGGACTTCCTTTCCTGGAAAATCCTTGTGTTGAAAGTGGTTCATTACCTAATAACCCCGCTTTAACATCGGCTACTTATATGACGAATGCTGCAAACTTCTTCCCGCAAAGATTAAAATATCCATCAGGTTTGAAGAACAGCAATGCAAAAGGTTATACACAAGCAGTAACTGCTCTTGGTGGTGCCGATAATTTGTTTACATCATTGTGGTGGGCTAAGAAGTAGGCGTAAAATTTATAATCAGTAGTTTTAGCATACAAAACTATACGGCCGGCCATTCCTGGCTGGCC